>JANNJB010000325.1:0-2599 GCA_031405615.1 Vicinamibacteria bacterium
CGCCCTGCTGAGAAACCCGTGCGTATACGGCCCATTTCAGGCGGTTTCGGAGGTCGGGGTTTGGCCGAGGATGGAGCGTGGCCGGTGTCTCGATTGCGGGAAGGTCGCGTCTGTCTGAGTGCGAAGGCCAAGGCACCGTTCCCCGAGCGCCGTGGGCCGCGAGGCTCCTTTGAGGTCTTCGCGGAGCGGCAGCTCCGCCCGTTCATAAGAGACGCCATGCGGCCCACGGAGACGAGGGGAACGCCCAGGTGCCTTGGCCGTAGCATCACCCGGAGGGCGCGAATAGGCGCGCCCCTTTCCGCCGGCCACGCGGGCCACAACTACCCAACCTGACGAGGATCGCTTCGGAGCTTGGCTCTTCGACGGGCTCCTCGCGATGACGATGTGGGGTTTCTCTCAACCGTCACGGATGAAATCCGTGAACCGACTCGCGATGACGTAAGGTCCAACGAGCTTGGACCCATGGTCACACTTTTTAACTCTCTGCCCGATCCGACCGCGTCCAGCGATGAGCTTCTGGGACGGTTCCTCGACTACGTCGCCTCGAAGGGCCTGACGCTTTACCCAGCGCAGGAGGAAGCGATCCTCGATCTGTTCGAGGGCAAGAACGTCATCCTGAATACACCCACGGGCTCGGGGAAGTCGCTCGTGGCCTCGGCCATGCACTTCGACGCGCTCACCCGCGGTCGTCGCTCCGTCTACACATGCCCGATCAAGGCGCTCGTGAACGAGAAGTGGATGGCGCTTTGCCGCGAACTCGGGCCGGAGAACGTGGGGCTGTCGACGGGCGACGCGACAGTGAATCGCGACGCGCCCGTGTTGTGCTGCACCGCCGAAGTGCTCGCCAACATCGCGCTTCGTGAAGGCGAGAACGCGCGGATCGACGACGTGGTCATGGACGAGTTCCACTGGTACGCCGACCGGGACCGGGGTGTCGCATGGCAAGCGCCTCTGCTGGCATTGAAGCGAACGCGGTTCCTTCTTATGTCCGCGACGCTTGGCGACATGACGTTCTTTGCCGAGGCCCTGACCGAATTGAACGGACTGCCCACGTCGACGGTCATGTCCGTGGACCGGCCCGTGCCGTTGGAGTTCACATACTCCGAGATCGCCCTGCCGATCACCCTCGAGAGTCTGGTGGCTGCGGGGAAAGGCCCGGTCTACGTCGTTCACTTCACCCAAGGAGACGCCGCCGACAGCGCGCAGGCGTTCACGAGCCTCGTCCTCTCGACGCGTGAAGAGAAAAACGCGGTGGCGAAGGAGATCGAGGGTTTCAAGTTCTCGAGTCCCTACGGCCCGAACATCCGGAAGTGGCTGAAGTCGGGAATCGGCCTCCATCACGCCGGCCTCCTGCCGAAGTACCGCGTTCTGATCGAGCAACTCGCCCAGCGCGGCCTGCTGAAAGTCATCTGCGGCACGGACACGCTCGGCGTCGGTATCAACGTGCCCATCCGAACCGTCCTCTTCACGAAGTTGTGCAAGTACGACGGACACAAGACGGCGATCCTCTCCGCGAGGGACTTCCACCAGATCGCGGGCCGGGCGGGCCGGAAGGGATTCGACGATGTCGGCTTCGTGGTGGCTCAGGCCCCGGAGCACTACATCGAGAACCAGCGCCTCGAGGAGAAGGCCGCCGCGGGCGGGAAGAAGTCGGTCAAGAGAAAGCCGCCCGAGCACAACTTCGTCAACTGGGACAAGAAGACATTCGAACGGCTCATCGGCGCGCCGCCCGAGCGGCTGACCTCGCGCTTTCAGGTCACCCACGCGATGCTGCTGAACGTCCTGTCGAGGAAAGGCAACGGCTGCGATGGGATGCGGGAACTCATCCGCGATTCGCACGACACCGATCGCGCGAAGAAGGGGCACTTCAAGCGCGGGTGGCAGCTGTTCCGGTCACTGGTCGATCGCGGGATCGTGGAGATCGTCGGGCGGAACGAGGGCGGGCCCAAGGTGCGGGTCAATGTCGAGCTGCAGGACGACTTCTCGATGAACCAGACGCTCTCGCTCTATCTCCTCGAGACCATCCCGCTCCTCGACGCCGATTCGCTGGACTATCCCCTCGACCTTCTCACCCTGGTTGAGTCGATTCTCGAGAATCCCGAACTGATCCTGCGCCGCCAGCTCGACAAGGTGAAGGACCGCGCCATCGCGAAAATGAAGGCCGACGGCATGGAGTACGAGCAGCGCATGGCGGAACTCGAGAAGCTCGAATACCCGAAGCCGCTCGCGGATTTCGTGTACACCACGTTCAACGTGTTCGAAGCGAAGCATCCGTGGGTGGGCGAGGAAGCGATCCGCCCGAAGTCGATCGCCCGCGAGATGTTCGAGAGCTTCTGGTCCTTCTCGGACTACGTGCGCGAGTACGAGATCGAACGCGCGGAAGGGCTGCTGCTCCGCCATCTCAACAGCGTCTACAAGGTCCTCGCGCAGACGGTTCCAGACGGTGTGAAATCGGATACGGTGCGCGAGATGGAGATCTACCTGCGCACGATGCTGCGCGACGTGGACTCGAGTCTGCTCGAGGAGTGGGAGAGGATGATGAACCCAGGCGTCATTGCGAGGAACTCATCGATTGGGGGTGACGAAGCAATCCTCGGAC
>JANNJB010000326.1:0-2235 GCA_031405615.1 Vicinamibacteria bacterium
AAGTAGGACCGGAAATGTAGCTCCGCGGTTCGGCAGAAACCCCCGAAAGACGTCCGTTTTACAGATTCTTTACGAACGCCTTACACCCCTTGACGACTGCGGCGACGTCGCGGCCGTACCTATCTTCGAACGCGCAATTTCCAAGGAGATCACAACCCATCATGAAGAAACGTCAGATCCAGGACATCATCGCCGCCGCCCTCCTCGCGATAGGAACCACCGGCATCGTCGGGGCCGAAGGCGCCGACGCGAAAGCCGCCGCCCTGCTCGCCAAACTTCGACAAGCCATCGGCGGCGAAGCGAAGCTCGCGTCGCTCAAAGGCCTCAGTCTGCAGGCCGACATGCGACGCGTCATGCCGGGTGAAGGGTCCGAGCCCGGGCCGGAAATGTCGGGCGAGGTGACGCTCGATTTCGCGGACGGGAAGCGCTACCTCTTCATCGATTCCTTCTCACCGATGCCCGGCATGCCGCCCATTTCGATCGGCTCGGCGATCAACGGCGACGATCAGTGGACGGGACCCGTCTCGGCGCCCATGGCCGGCGTGATGCTGCGCACCGAAGGGTCGAACGATCCGGGTCGTCTGCGGACGCGAATCGAGAAGGACATGACCCGCCTCTCCATCGCGTTGCTCGCGGGGTCCAACGTTCCAGGCGTCGCATTCACCTACGGGGGCTTCGCGGAGTCTCCTGAAGGACGCGCGGAAGTGCTCGACGTCGCCGGGCCCGGTGGATTCAAAGGGAAGCTGTTTCTCGACGAGAAAACCGCGCGCCCGATGATGCTTCAGTACCTTGAAGTCCCGCGGCGGATGGCGATGCGTCGCGGAGGCCCGGGTGCTCCGCCTCCAGGCGGTCACGGTGACCCGGCGCCCGCAACGGGCGCCGCTGCTCCCGCGCCCGAACTCAAGGAAGCCCAGATGTTCCTCTCCGACTACAAGACCGAAGACGGCATCTCCCTGCCCCGTTCGGTCACCATCAAGGTGCAGGACGGTCCGACCGAGGAGTGGACGGTCCAGAAGATCAAGCTCAACCCCGTGTTCGGGGCCGACCACTTCAAGAAGCGCTAGGTCGAGGCTCCAAGGATCATGCTCGTCACCTCTCTCCTGCTGCTCGCTCTCGCCGCTGTCGAAACCGGCGATGTCTCGGTCTCGGTCACCGATCCTTCCGGCGGACGAATCCCCGGCGCCACCGTCGAAATCGATCCCGGTTCGGCCGTCCCGCTGACCGCGGTTACCGGGCCTCAAGGCGAAGCCGTGCTTACGGGAGTTACGAGTGGCGAGCATCGTGTTCGTGTGACCATCGCGGGCTTCGAGCCTTGGGAGAAGAAGGTGCGGGTCAGAAACGGCCGGGCCAGCGTTGAGGCGAAGCTGAAGCTCGCCAAACTCGCCAAACTCGCCGAGGACGTTTCGGTAACACCGGACGAGAGCGGATCCGCGTCGACCGGCTACAAGACGACGCTCACCGCGGCCGACATCGCGAACCTGCCCGACGACCCCGACGAACTCGAGGCCGCTCTTCGCGGCATCGCGGGACCGCAGGCGATGATGCGAGTCAACGGTTTCTCCGGGGGCCGGCTGCCGCCGAAGTCGCAGATCCGTCAGATCCGGTTCGTGATGAATCCCTACGCCGCGGAGTTCCACGAGTCGCAGCCGGTGTTCATCGACGTGCAGACGAAGCCGGGCCTCGGTGACTGGGCACGAAGCACGCGCTTTGGTTTCCGCGACGAATCGCTCAACTCGCGTTCGCCCCTGGCTCCATCCCGTGTTCCCGACTCGTATCGCCGGTTCGGTTTCGATCTCTCGGGGCCGCTGGTGAAGGGGCGCACGTCGCTCAACCTCTCGGCGGAAGGCCGGCTCACCGACACCGCGCGAACGATCCGTGCCCAGACGTCCACAGGCGGACTCTCCCAGCTGGCCGACTCCAGCACCGATCGCATCGACGTGTCGGCCCGGCTCGAACACGCCTGGGGGAAGACCCACACGCTGCGCGGCGAGTTCGAGACGCAGTCGCGCAACGAAGCGGGCCTCGGCATCGGCGGCCTCGACCTGCCTGAGCGCGGCTATGAGCAGGATCGCCGCGAGGCCACGGTTCGTTTCGCCGACAACGGCGTGATCTTCGGGAAGGTGGCTTCGGAGCAGCGCTTCCGGGCGCGTTTCGAGACGCTCGACTTCACTTCGAATGATCCGGGTCCCTCGATCCGGGTGATGGGGGCTTTCGGCGCGGGCGGGGCCGGGATCA
>JANNJB010000327.1:0-3968 GCA_031405615.1 Vicinamibacteria bacterium
AACGAGTGGCGAAAGCGCCTCGTCTGGGGCGAGGTTCACGACGAGAACGCCTTCGGCCTCGGCGGTGTGGCGCCGCATGCTGGTCTGTTCGGCACGGCTCCCGACCTCGCGCGTTTCGCGACGATGCTGCTTAACGGCGGCGTCTTCGAGAATCGCCGCTACATCGCCCCGGAAACGCTGGCTCGGTTCACCACCCGCGGGACCGTGCCGGATTCGTCGCGCGCCCTCGGCTGGGACACGCCGAGCCAGAACTCATCCGCCGGCACACTGATGTCCAAACGCGCCTTTGGCCATACCGGCTTCACCGGCACGTCGATGTGGATGGATCCCGAGACCGGCGTTTTCGTCATCATCCTCACCAATCGCGTGCACCCGACCCGGGAGAACAACCAGATTCGCGAGGCGAGGCCTCAGATCGCCGACGCGGTGATGCGGGGTCTGCAGTAGGCCCCTGGCTAGACCACGTAGGGCGCCGGATCGTAGGGAACGTAGCGGGGCTCCCACATCGCGTTCTTCACCGCGCCCTCGATCTCCTCGTCCTTGATCGCCTTCCCCAGGCCCTGGTCGCGCGCCGTCTTCACCACCGCGGCCGCCACCTTCGCGGCAACATGGCGCAGTTCACGGACCCGCGGGAAGAGGCTGCCGCTCGCGATGTCCCCGTCCGTGACGGAGTGGGCGAGGGCGAGGGCCGCGGCCGCGAACATCTCGTCGGTGACTTCCCGCGTCTGCGAGATCAGGGCCCCAAGGCCCACGCCGGGGAAGATGTACGCGTTGTTGCCCTGCCCGATCCGGTAGGTGCGGCCTCCGTGGGTGACGGGGTCGAACGGACTGCCGGTCGCGACCAGCGCCCGGCCGTTCGTCCACTCCATGATGTCCTTTGGGTGCGCCTCGGTCTTGCTGGTGGGGTTCGACATGGGGAAGATCACCGGACGTTCGACCGCGTCGCCCATGGCACGGATCACGCCCTCGGTGAAGGTGCCCGGCTCGCCCGAGGTGCCGATCAGAACCGTGGGCTTCATCACCTTGACCACGGTTTCGAGGTCGCGCCTCGCCCCTTTCGGCATTCCGTGGGCCGCCGCCATCTCCGCGGTCCAGGCGAACTCCTGTTTGTGAGCGTCGAGCGTCGCATCGTCGACGACGAGGCCCTGGCTATCAAGAACGGCGATCCGTTCCCGCGCCAGCTCCCTGGGCATTCCCGCGGTGATGAGTGCGGTGCGGATGAGGCGCGCGATGCCCACACCCGCGGCCCCCGCGCCGAGGATCACCGCACGCTGATCCTTGAGCGGGATTCCACTGACCCTTACGCCGGCCATCATGCCCGCGACCGCCACTGCCGCCGTCCCCTGGATGTCGTCGTTGAATGAAGGGAGAACCTTCTGATAGCGCTCGAGCAGATTGAAGGCCGTGACCTTCTTGAAATCCTCCCACTGCAACAGGGCCCGCGGGAAGCGGCTCTTGACCGCCTGGACGAACTCTTCGACCAGGGAATCGTATTCGGGCCCGCGGAGACGCTTCTGCCGGAAGCCTATGTACAACGGGTCGTCGAGGAGCGCCTGATTGTCGGTGCCGACATCGAGGCTGATCGGAAGGGTGCGCGAGGGATGGATGCCCGCGGCCGCGGTGTAAAGGGCGAGTTTGCCCACGGGGATTCCCATGCCGCCAGCACCCTGGTCGCCGAGGCCGAGGATTCTCTCGTTGTCCGTCACCACGATCAGGCGGACGTCATCGAACGGGGCGTGGCCGAGGATGGCGTGGATTGAACCGCGGTGCGCGGGTGTGATCCACAGGCCGCGGGCGCGCCTGAAGATGTGGCTGTACTCCTGGCACGCGAGCCCGACCGTCGGCGTGTAAACGATGGGCAGCATCTCCTCAAGATGATTGAGGAGCAGCCGATAGAAGAGCTGTTCATTCCGGTCCTGCAGCGCCATCACGCCGATGTAGCGCTCGAGCGGATCTTCCTTCTTGATGATGCTCGCGTAGGCCCGATTTTCCTGGCCCTCCATCGTGCTGATCCCATCGGGGAGGAGTCCTTTGAGCCCGAAGGTTTCCCGCTCCTCCTCGCTGAAGGCCGTTCCCTTGTTGAACATGGGCTCCTGAAGGAGGCGGGCGCCACGATAGGGAACTTCGATGCGCCGTCCGGCCGGGCCGTCGACGATGCGGTACTGCTTCATGGTCATACGGCGACTTTAGTTAAACCCGACACCCCCCCTGATCCGGATGCATCCGGTGCAGATGCACTACTCGCGGTGGAGCAGACCCCGGAGCTTTCGGGCCTCCGGCGTGATCTCCGCGCTGAAGTCGAGCTGGAAGGCGCGCATCTGAAGCAGGAAACGTTCATCGTCGTTGCGGGCACCGCGTTCCGCGATCTCCGAAGTCAGGTTCGCAAAGTAGATTCCCCAGTCCGGCTTCCTTCCGTCGATGTCGGTGAAGCCATACTCGCGCGCCAGCGTCCAGCTCGCGAAGACCTGCCCCGCCTTGCTCGAGACCTTGGGATCGGCGGCGAGGCGGGCCACCGCCCGGCCGACGAAGCACGGGGTCTCGGACTCGATGAAGTGAGGATCGATGCGGGCTCCCTCACGCCAGTTCTCCTCGGTGACCCCGAAACGTGCGAGCATCGCCTCCGAACGAAGAAACCCGGGCGTTACCGCGAGCGCGGTCACGCCCTTGCCGGCGAGGTCGGCGGCAAGCGCGTACGCCAGCCGGATGGCGCTCACCTTGGCGAGATCGTAGAACAGAGTTCCGCGGTAGCCGAGAAAGTCGCCGTCGGTGATCTCGACCAAGAGGCCCGATCGCTTCTCCACCATGAGCGGGAGGGCGTGACGGGCGGTGAGAATGTGGCCCCAGACCGCGGCCTCGAGGATCCGGCGTCCCTTGCCGAGATCGCTCTCCCAGAATGGCGTGCCCCATTCGGTCAGATCGTCGCCGCCCCAGACATCGTTCACCAGAATGTCGAGTCGCCCGGCCTCCGCGCGCACCACGTCGAAGAGGCGCATCACGTCGGCTTCCACGGTGTGATCCACGCGCACCGGAATTCCGCGGCCGCCCTCACGCGTGACCATGTCGGCGGTTTCCTCGATCGTCTCCGGCCGCCCCGGGGTGGCCCCGCCTTCGCGTGTGCTCCGGCCGGTGCAATAGACGGTGGCGCCCGCTTCGCCGAGCATGCGCGCGATGCCGCGGCCCGCCCCGCGGGTGGCGCCCGCGACCACGGCCACGGAGTCAGCGAGAGATTTCATCGGGTTCTCCTCAGGGGAAGCGGCTCAGAACGTAGGCCGAAAGATCCCTTCGTTGCTCGTCGGTGAGTTCGAAGAGCGGCATCGGGGGCTGCGGCGCCTTCAGGTACGTGATCATCTTCGCAAGCTCATACCGGGCGCCCAGCTTCTCGAGCACTTTGATCGGCATGTCGGGGTCCTTGCTCACGAGGGCGGGATCGTGGCACATGTCGCACTGATTCTCGACCCACACCGCCCGCCCCCTCGAGGCTGCGGCTTCATCGAGGGCCAACACCGGGGCGCCGCCCACGGGGGCCGGAACGGCGCTTCCCGCTGAGGCGGATGTGGAAGCAGAACCGGTCGTCACCTTGAACACCACGCCGCCAAAATCATCGGAGATGTAGATGGCTCCGTCGGCTCCCTGCGCTATGTCCACCGGACGCCCGATCACCTCCTCGTTGTTGAGGAAGCCGGTCAGGAAGTCCCGCTGCGTGATTCCGCCCTGCACGTCCCAGTGCAGCGAGACAACCTTGTAGCCATCCTTGGAGGTCCGGTTCCACGAGCCGTGCAGCGCGACGAGAGCCGCTCCGCGATATCCCTCCGGAGTGTTCGCCGCCTCCAGGAAGGTAATCCCGAGCGGCGCATTGTGGGCGGCGAAGTTGTGGATGCGCGCGCTGGCCGCCAGCCATGGCCTGATCCATCTCAGCATGGGCATGAGCGGCGATTTCGAGATCGCCGTGCGCCACGGCGCCACGCATG
>JANNJB010000328.1:0-3756 GCA_031405615.1 Vicinamibacteria bacterium
GCTTGGAGCGACTATCCTCAGGCATTGTGCTTGGGCGACGCTCGATTCCTGCGCCGCACGGCGTAGATCACGAGACCGATCGCCATCCAGATCACGAGCCGCTCCCACGTCGCGCGCGGGAGGCCGGCCATCAGGGCTACACTGACCAGCGCCGCCGCGAGCGGGATCCAGGGTGAGAACGGCGCGCGGAACGGACGCGGGGCGTCGGGGAGCTTCTTGCGCAGCACGAGCACGCCGAGGGAGACCAGCGCGAAGGCGAACAGGGTCCCGATGCTGACGAGCTGGCCCAGGACTCCGATCGGCGTCAGGCCGGCGACGATCGCGCAGGCGCCGCCGGTGCAACCAGCGCCTCGCGCCCGTCGTCGAAGCGAGCGAGGACCTTCAACCTGTCGGACTCCGCGCCTGCCCTTGGCTTGAACTCGCGGTACTGGAGAAAACGGGCGCGGGAGAAGTCGGAACCGCGCGCCTGCTTGAAGGCGAAGAGGGCGGGGTGATCGAGATCGACAAAACCGATGGAGGCGCCCCGGTCGCCGAGACGGCTGACGTTTTCGCCCCACGCGCCTTGAAGGAGGCCCGCCGCGTCACCCCGAAGTCCGGCGAGGGGCGCGGTGGCGAGCAGTCCACCGCCCTCGTTCACGAACCGCACGAGTGCGGAAGAAGCGGACGCGCTCAGGGCCTCGGAACCCGTGCCGCCAAGGATCACGAGGGATTGGCGCGCGAGGTCGGCCGCGGTCAGGTTTGAGCGGCGGAGAATATCGAACGAAGGCTGGTCGCCGATCTCGAGGGCGCGCGCGGTGAAAGGGGAGGGATCCACAACGAGCGTCTTGATGTCGTCACTCGCGCCGAGCACGAAATGGAAGGTGTCATCGATGGCGAGGCCATCGCCCGTGAGAAGGAGGCGCGCCCTCGACACCCCCGCGGGCAGGGGCGCTCGCGCGAAGGTGACGCTCAGAGAACCGGTCTCGGGGAGTGAGATTTTATTTTCCTCGATCACTCGGCCCGAGACTTCGAGAGCGACCTTCACCGACCGTGGGGCCGGCCCCTGATGGAGGAACCTCGCGGTCACGATGCCGAAGGCGCGGCTGTCCTCGTTGACGTGTTCGACGGAGACGTCGCTGACCGCGGCATTTGCGGGCGTGGGCGCCGCCACCGAGCGGACCGTGACCGTGGTTCCAGGCGGGAGGGTGACATCGGCAACGCCTGGAACCGCGCGCGTCTGGCCATCGGTGATGAGGACGATCTCGCGCCGGTCCACCTTCAAGGCGGCGAGCCAATCGGAGGCAAGGCGCAGCGCCGGGGCGAAACGGGTGGCGCGCGCACCGGGGCTCGCACCTTGCACGGCGGCGAGCGCTTTTGCGTGATCGGTCGAAGGAGGTGCGATGCCCTGCGCCTGATCCGAGAAGAGGAGAATCCCCACTGCATCCGAATCGCCGGCTTCGCGCACGGCCAGTTCGGCGGCGGCGCGCGCTCGGGCGAAGACGCCGTCGTAGCCCATGCTCGCGGAGACATCAAGGGCCACGACGCGGCCCATCGGTCCGGCGAGGGCCAGGCTCTCTCCCGCACGAACGGGAAAGAAGGGCCGCGCGAAGGCCAGGCAAAGGAGCACGACGGCCAGCGCGCGAGCCGCGAACAGGGCGAGGTCCTGCAGCGTGCGCCGCCGGTACGACTTGTGGGGCACGCGGCGGATGAACATCAAGGAAGGGAAGGGCTGCGACGTCTTGCGTTCACGCATCCTCAGATGCACGAGGATCGGAACGGCTACCGCGAGCAGGCCGGCGAGAAAGATCGGGGAGAGCAGGGAGGGCATGGAGGATCAGGACCGTGCGGCCCCGCCGCGGTCGCGCAGGAAGTGACGCAGCGCGATCTCGAGGGGGGTCGTGGTCTCCATCAGGACGTGCTGCACCCGGTCGCGGCCGAGCCTCTCGCGGAGCGTTTCGATGTGTCTTTCGATCAGCGCCTGGTACTCGGAGCGGATCTTGTCGGGGTCGGCCGGGACGAGGTCCCCGGTCTCGAGATCCTCGAACGTCGCGACGTCATCGAAGGGGAAGGTTCTCTCGGCGGGATCGAGGATGTGGAGGACCACCACTTCGGAACCGCGGTACTGAAGAGCGCGGATCGCTTCGACCGCCGCGTCTGGTTCCTCGTAGAGGTCCGAGAGAACGACCACGATTCCCGCGCGGCGCGAGGCCTCGGCGGCTCGACCCAGCGGCGGCCCGAGCAATCCCGCGCCAAGCGGCTCGGGGAGATCACTCAACGCACGCAAGACGTCGTCGAGTCTCCCTCCGCGGGGCGGTATGAACTCGCGAACCTCGCGGTCGAAGGTCATCAGGCCAACCCGGTCCTTCTGAGAAGTCGCGAGGTAGGCGAGGCAGGCGGCGAGGCCGCGCGCATAGTCGAGCTTCGTGATGCCGGTCGAGCCGTAACGCATCGACCTCGAGATGTCGAGGGCGATCAGGAAACTCGCGTTCGAGTCGGCCTCGAACTGCTTCACGAAATACCGGTCGGTCCGGGCGAAGAGACGCCAGTCGATCCGACGGATGTCATCGCCAAGGCTGTAGGGACGATGTTCGGCGAAGTCCACGGAGGCGCCGCGGTGCCGCGACTTGTGCTGACCCGCCACAAAACCATTGACCACGCTGCGCGCGACAAAGCTCAGGTCCCGCAGTTGCAGGACGACCTTGGGATCGAGCAGCGGGCGGGTCTGCAAAGGATTCCTAGCGTGCCATCATCTGAGGTTCGACGGGGGGGGAGCGAGCCTCTCGAGCACGCGATCAACGATGGTGTCGGTGGTGATGCGGGCCGACTCGGCGGCGAATGTTCGCAGCAGTCGGTGCCGGAGCACCGGTTTGGCCAGGGCCTTGATGTCGTCGAAGCCGACGTGTGCGTGGCCGAGCATCAGGGCGCGGGCCTTGCCGCCGAGGATCAGATACTGGGCGGCTCGAACAGACGCGCCGTACTCCACCCAGTTCTTCACGAAATCGAGAGCCGCGGCCTCGCCCGGGCGGGTCATGCGCACGAGTCGGACCGCATACCGGATCACATCGTCGGCCACGGGGACACGTCGCACGAGCTTCTGGAACTCGATGATGTCCGCGGCGCCGAGGCTCGGTGTGAAGGTGACGGTGTCGGTGACCGTGGTGCGCCGAATGACTTCCATCTCCTGATCCTCGGGGAGATGGTCGATCACGATGTCGAACATGAAGCGGTCGAGTTGCGCCTCGGGCAGCGGATAGGTGCCCTCGAGTTCGATCGGGTTCTGAGTCGCGAAGACGAAGAAGGGCGGGGTGAGGGTGAACGTTTTCCCCTGGACGGTGACCCGCCTCTCCTGCATGGCCTCGAGGAGCGCGGCCTGGGTCTTGGGCGGCGTGCGGTTGATCTCGTCGGCCAGCACCACGTTCGCGAAAACCGGGCCCGGTGCAAACACCAGTGAACGGCGTCCTTCGGCGTCCTCCTGGATGATGTCGGTGCCGGTGATGTCCGAGGGCATCAGGTCCGAGGGCATCAGGTCGGGCGTGAACTGAATGCGGGAGAACTTGAGGTCGAGGGTCTGCGCCATCGTGTGAACGATGAGGGTCTTCGCGAGGCCGGGCACGCCGGTGATGATGCTGTTGCCGCCCACCAGCAGAGTCAGCAGCACCTGATCGAGGGCGTCTTCCTGGCCGACGATCCTCCGCGCGAGTTCCTTGCGCACATGCCCCAGGCCCGACCGAAGCCTCTCTGCGAGCCCGAGGTCGTCGGTGTTCTCGATCTCTGATG
>JANNJB010000329.1:0-6661 GCA_031405615.1 Vicinamibacteria bacterium
CCCTCGACCTCGGCGCGCTCTCGAACATCCTCGTGAAGTCGCGGGATCCTCGGGAACTCGAGGAAGCCTGGGCGGGCTGGCATGCCATCGCGAAGCCCATGAAGAAGGACTTCGTCCGTTTCGTGGAGCTGCAGAACAAAGGCGCGCGCCAGCTCGGCTTCAAGGACACGGGCGCCCTGTGGCGGTCGAAGTACGACATGACCCCGGACGCGTTCGCGAAGGAGGTCGATCGCCTGTGGGAGCAGGTGAAGCCGCTCTATCTCTCCCTCCATGCCTACGTCCGCAAACGCCTGCGCGAGACCTACGGGCCGAACGTGGTGCCGGAGAGCGGTCCCATCCCCGCCCACCTTCTCGGCAACATGTGGGCGCAGCAGTGGGGGAACATCGAGCCGCTGGTGGCCCCGAAGGACGCCGATCCCGGTTTCGACCTCACCGCCCGCCTCAAGGAGAAGAAAGTCGACGAACTCGAGATGGTTCGATACGGCGAGCGTTTCTTCACCTCGCTCGGTTTCGAACCCCTCCCGAAGACATTCTGGGAGCGCTCACTCTTCGTCAAGCCGAAAGACCGCGAGGTGGTCTGCCACGCGAGCGCGTGGGATGTGGACAACGTCGACGACTTGCGGATCAAGATGTGCATCGAGATCAACGCCGAGGATTTCTCGGTGATCCACCACGAGCTGGGTCACAACTTCTATCAGCGCGCCTACAACCAGAAGCCGTTCCTCTTCCGCGACAGCGCGAACGACGGCTTCCACGAGGCGATTGGCGACACCATCGCGCTTTCCATCACTCCGTCCTATCTCAAGAAGATCGGCCTCATCGACAAGGAGCCGCCCGCGTCCAAGGACATCGGCCTCCTTCTGCGCATGGCGCTCGACAAGATCGCGTTCCTTCCTTTCGGGTTGCTCGTCGATCAGTACCGGTGGAAGGTCTTCTCGGGCGAGATCACGCCGGACAAATACAACCAGGCCTGGTGGGACCTGCGCCTCAAGTATCAGGGGATCGCACCTCCGGGCACGCGCACCGAGGACGACTTCGATGCCGGGGCGAAGTATCACGTCGCCGCCAATGTGCCGTACACGCGTTATTTCCTCGCCCACATCCAGCAGTTCCAGTTCCACCGCGCGTTGTGCCAGGCCGCGGGTCAGACCGGGCCCCTCAATCGTTGCTCGATCTACGACTCGAAGGAAGCGGGAGCGAAACTCTCGGCCATGCTCGCCATGGGCGTCTCGAAGCCGTGGCCCGACGCGATGGAAGCGCTCACCGGGACGCGACAGATGGACGCGACCGCCATCCTGGACTACTTCGCCCCGCTGCAGAAATGGCTCGACGAGCAGAACCGCGGGGTCAAGGCCGGCTGGTAGAGGCTGCTACTCGAAACCGCGCCGCGAGAGCGGCATCGCCGCATCGGAATCGTCTCCGCGATCCGGGGCCTTACGGGCCTCGGCTTGAAGGACCGGACGGAGGCCCGACCGGAACGCGGTCTGAAAGTCCCGTTCGAAGGTCTCAAGGTCGTGAGCGAAGCCTTCGAGCGCGGTGCTCCACAGCGGCGCAGGTTCGCCTGCCCGTGAGAGCGAGATCGTGATGCGAACCGCGCGGGTGCTGGAGGCGGGTTCCGGGGACGCGTCGTCGGGCCTTCCCGTGGCGATCTCGTCTGAGCCGGATCCCTCGGGCGCAGGCTCCCGCACTCTGTGCACTTCCACGAGCGTCCGATAGCCGCGGCGGGGAAGGGTCTGGATGTAGCGCGGCGCTTCTGACCGGTCGCCGAGCGCGGCCCGGATCTCCTTGATGCAGTGGTTGAGACCCTGCTCGACATCGACATCCACGTCGCTCGGCCACAACTCATTCGTGATCTCCTCCCGCGAGACGAGACGTCCCGATCGTTCGAGCAGGAGAGAGAGGACGCGCGCGGGTTGATGGCGCAGGTGAATGAGACACCCCTCGCGCCTCAGTTCAAGCGTGTGAGTGTCGAGTTCAAAGATGCCGAACCTGAGCACGTGGATGTTCAAGAAAACCACATCGCTCGAAGTTGCGAAGGAGTGATCAGACGCTCCAACCGGTTGGAGTTTCGATCCGGCGAGAACGAATTCGGAGCGAGTGTTCTGGAAGTGACTCATTCCGGGCCCCCGGAGCGATGCGCTCCTTCACGTGGTCGCATTCCACCCGCCATCGACGCACCCCGGAACGTGTAGGCGGATTTCACGGGAAGATTGAACGCAGCACCGCGGATCGGTTCCTGCAGCGCGGCACGTTCAAGCGGTAGAACACTCGGCATCTCGATTGATTTGCTAGCAAGTGATGTGCCCGCATTGAACTTCGCAGGATTTGAACCGCGGAGGTCGCAAGATTCACGCGCAATGAATCGCTAATCCATTGTCTGTTCCGGGCGTATGTCCCATTCTGCTTGACATGCCGAGGGACATGTCTGACGAACACCATCCATCCGCGCCAGAAGGCGTCGATGAACAGCAGACCGATCGTCCCGTGCTCCGCGATCTGCTGACAAGTTTCGAGAGAAACATCATCGTCACCGCGCTGTTCGCGGCGGGCGGAAATCAGAAGCGCGCGGCCGCGGCCTTAGGCGTCCTTCCGACCACGTTTCAGGAAAAGTTGAGACGGTTCGGACTGGTCAACCATCGCTTTGGACGGCGCGAGCGCAGTGGGGCGCGCGCGGCCGGCCCTGGCGAATAACCCACACGCCTCATTTCGAGGCGCACCCGAACCCCACTGGAGGATGTTCAGAATGACCAAACGATTACTTGCACTTGCCTTTCTCATACTGGCGAGCACGACCGGCTTCGCGCAGACCGCGACCGGCAACGTGTTCGGCACTGTCACGGATTCGTCGGGAGCGGTTCTGCCCGGCGCCTCCGTCAGCATCTCCGGTGAAGCGGGAACCCGCACCACCGTTTCGGGATCGGACGGCTCGTTCCGATTCCTCAACATGGACTACGGCGATTACAAGGTCGGGATCTCCCTGGCCGGGTTCAGCACGGTGTCCCGGGCGGTGACCATCATCACCGGCTCGAACTCCCAGGTGAACGTGAGCCTCGCGGTGGGCGGGATGTCCGACACCGTCGAGGTGTCGGCGGAAGCGCCCCTGGTCGACGTCAAGAAGCGGGGCACGAGCACCACGCTCAGCACCTCGGATCTGCGGGACACGCCGAACTCGCGCGACCCCTGGGGCATCATGAACCAGGTGCCGGGCGCTCTGATCGACCGCGTCAACATCGCGGGCAACGAGAACGGCCAGCAGGCCAGCATCGCGGGCAAGGGTTCGGCGGCGGCCGACCGGGTCTGGTCGCTTGACGGCCTCGTCGTCACCGACATGTCCGCTACCGGCTCGTCTCCCACCTACTTCGACTTCGACGCGTTCCAGGAGATCAACGTCACCACCGGCGGCGGCGATCTCACCATGCAGACCGGCGGCTTCGGCATGAACCTTGTCACCAAGCGAGGCACCAACACGTTCCATGGCGGCGCCCGGTTTCTCTCCACCGATGAGAAGTATCAGTCGAGCAATATCGCGGGCGTCCGCAACGAGCTCCTGATCGGGAACGCGAATCGCCTCCGCGGCGGCGTCGACCACTGCAACGCCGGAACCGGTGAGCGGGAAAACGCGAACTACATCGACTCGATCAAGGATTACGGCTTCGATCTGGGAGGCCCGATCGTCAAGAACAAAGTCTGGTTCTACGGCACCTACGGCAAGCAGGACATCAAGCTTTGCGGTCTGGCCGGCAGCCCCGACGACACCCTCCTTCCCTCGTACAACTTCAAGCTGAACTGGCAGGCGACCTCGAACACGATGGTCTCGGCCTACTACTTCCTCGGCAGCAAGCAGAAGCTCGGCCGCAGCCCGGGCACCGGGTACACGGAAGAGGACGGAGTGCTTTGGAACCAGGACAATGCGTACATGGACGGGGGCCTCCCCGGCGGCCTGTCCAAGCTCGAGATCAACCACACGTTCTCGCCGAGCTTCTTCGTATCGGCCAAGGCGGCGTACTACGACACCGGCTTTGGTCTCGTCGCCCGCGGCGACAAGACGAAGAGCTACACCTATGACGATGCGAGCGGCACCGCCATCGGAACCTATGTCGACTTTCTGTCCGTGCGTCCCCAGAAAGTGGCGAACGTCGACGGCAGCTATTTCAAGGCGGGTATGGGCGGCAACCACGAACTCAAGTTCGGCTTCTCCTATCGCGACATGCTTACCAACTCCGCGACCCGCTACAACGGCAACGGTCTGGTCGGACAGTCCTACAACGGGCCCGGAACGGGCGGCGGGGCCAAC
Source organism: Vicinamibacteria bacterium (assembly GCA_031405615.1). GTDB lineage: Bacteria > Acidobacteriota > Vicinamibacteria > Fen-336 > JAGNNV01 > JAGNNV01. Next base: position 4,295 of record JANNJB010000329.1, read on the forward strand.
GAGGCGCGCATCTATCGTGACGGCGTGGTCGAATACGGCGGCAAGTATTCATCCGCTTACATCGGCGATGTCTTCACCAAGGACCGCCTGACCGTGAACATCGGCGCACGCATCGACCGGCAGTCGGCGAAGAACCTCGTTTCCGAGGCTCCCGCCAACAAGTCGTTCCCGAACCTTCTCCCGGCCTTGAAGTTCGCCGGCAGCGCCGAGGACAGCATCGTCTGGACGGATGTATCCCCCCGGGTGGGCATGAGCTACGCCCTCACCGAGTCGCGCAAGACCGTAATGCGCCTGTCCCTGGCCCGCTATGCCGGCCAGCTTTCCTACGGCAACGTGGCCGGCGCAACCGGTCAGAACCCGGTGGCGGCGAGCTATCTGGCCTATGGCTGGAACGACCTCAACGGCGACCGTTTCGTGCAGCCCAATGAAGTTCTGCTCAACAACTTCATCGGCGCCTCCAACGTCGACCCGAACAACCCGTCCGCGGTGGGTTCGACACCGAACCAGATCGACAAGGATCTGAAGTCGAAGAAAGACAACGAAGCCGTCCTCGGCCTCGATCACGAACTCGGCTCGAACTTCGCGGTCGGCGGCGCCATCACCTATCGCAAGACCACGGATTGGCAGTACACGCCGCGCCTGGCCGCTCCCTGCCCGACCGGCGTCAACTGCGCGATCATCGGCCCGTCGAGCTACACCGCGAACGCTCCCGTGAGTCGCACGATCGGCGGTCAGACCTACACCGCCCAGACCTACTCTCCAAACGCGGCTCTCGTTGCGGCCGGCGGGTTCGGTCGCTACCGGACGAATCAGGATGGCTACTCGACCACCTTCAAGGGCGTCGAGCTCACCCTCAACAAGCGGATGGCGAACAAGTGGCGTGCGCGCGTCGCCCTCTCGCTCAATGATTGGACCGAAAACTTCGACGGCACGCCGGTGAGCGGCAATCCCGGCACCCCGGGCTCCGGCAACCCGTCGCGTCAGGACATCGCGGGTCTCGAGAATGGCGGCCAGGTTTCCGTTCTGGCCGGCGGTTCCGGCAAGGCGGCGTTCTACTCCTCGTTCAAGTGGCAGGTCTTCGCCTCCGCGGGCGTCGAGCTGCCGGCGAGCCTGGACCTTTCGGCGTCGTTCTTCGGCCGGCAGGGCGGGTTGCTCCCCGTGATCCTTCGCGTGGGCGGAGGGTCCGACGGCACGCTGAACGCGCTCGCCAGCGGCCCCGTCGACCGCGAGCGTTACGCGACCCTGCACAACCTCGATCTCCGGCTCGCCCGGAATTCGAAGGTGGGCCGGATCACGATCACGCCCTCCGTCGAGTTGTTCAACGTCTTCAATACGGACATCACGCTCGGGGTCTTCCGACAGGCGACCTCGGCGAACTTCCGCCGCATTGACGACCTCGTTTCGCCCCGCATCCTGCGCGTGGGCGCGCGCGTCAGCTTCTAGGAGCCTCCGCGGCAGAAGGGCTCCTGCCCACCAGACGGCGTTCCGTCCGGGGGTCGTAGGGGCTAGCTCCGCGCGTCGTTTGTGAGGGGCCGGTCCATCGTCATGGGCCGGCCCGTTTTTTTTCGTCACTTCGCGACGAGAAACGGGAGTTCGCGCTAGGCCCCGGCTTTCGCCGGGGTGACGTGAGGGAGCAACGGCGAGCCTGCGGTGCGGGGTTGGAGCCTTGAATCATGAGTTCGTGAGGGAACAACGGCGGAATTGCGGTGCGGAGTTGGAGCCTTGAATCAACAGTTCGCGATCGGAGTTCCTATCCGCTGTTTTTCCTCTCGTCACCCCGGCGAAAGCCGGGGCCTAGCGCGAACTCCCGTTTCCAACCGCGAAGCGGCCTTCCAAGCGATAATCCTCTGGAATGTCCAAAGAACGGATCGCAACGGTCGTCGCGGAGAGTCTCGAGGCGAAGCGACGCTTCTTCACTGAGCGAGCGGCTGATCTCGTGGCTCTGGCCGATGCCATCGCCGAACGCGTGCGCGCGGGGGGCAAGGTCCTGGTCTTTGGGAATGGCGGATCCGCTGCCGACGCCCAGCACTTCGCGGGTGAACTGGTGGGCCGGTTCACCAAGGAAGGTCCGCCGATTCCGGCCCTCGCGCTCACCACGGATTCGTCGATCATGACCGCGGTGGGAAACGACTACGGCTACGAGCACATCTTCAAACGCCAGGTGGAAGCCCACGCGCGGCCCGCAGACATCGCGGTCGGAATCAGCACCTCGGGTAACTCGAAGAACGTTCTCGAGGCGATGAAGGTGGCGAAGTCACGCGGCCTGCTCACCGTCGGCATGACCGGCGAAGGCGGCGGGCAGCTCGCGGCTCTGGTGGATCATCTGTTCGCGGCTCCCTCGAAGGAGACGCCGCGGATCCAGGAGGT
>JANNJB010000330.1:0-7724 GCA_031405615.1 Vicinamibacteria bacterium
CCCGTTGCTATCGGTGACGATGACGCTCGATGAGGCCAGGGAGGCAAAATAGAAAAGGTCGTTGCGATGGATCATCCGGTTGGCCCCGAATGCCAATCCGGCGGGGAGGTTCTTGATCTCCATGGGGCCGATGGGCACGCCCCGGAAGTCGCAGCGTGTCACCGCGGACCGGGAGTCCTTGTACGAGAGCAGGATGATGTCCCCGTTGCGATCCACCACGACGTCGAGGATCTGACCGAGTTCGAGGCCATCGCCGAAGACGAAAACCTCCATTCCGCTGGGATTGAAGATGTGGACGAGGTTCTGATAGATGACGTAGGTCTCGTCTCTCTCCTGATCCACGCTGACCCTGACGCCGTCGTAGCGCAGCGGCCCTGCGAAACCAGCCAGGGTGTGCAGGAAAGTCGCCTGGACCTGCGCGAACGCCGTGCCCGCGCTGATGGCCAGCGCACACGCGGTCGCGAGGGCGCGCGGAGCGGTTACCCGAAGGAATCCTGCAGACATGTCGGTGCGCCTCGAGGTTACGACTCCAGCGACGGCTGAGCCGAACCCGAGCGCGAAAGCGCGACCCGGGCGACCGCCCTGAGATCGAACGGCTTTGCCAGGATCTCGGGCTCGGGACCGCAGGCCAGCCGAAGTTCGTCGATGCTGTCCTGGTCGGTCAGCAGCACCACGCGGGCGTTTGGTTGGTCCCGGCGGATTTCGGCCGCGAGGTCGGCGGCGCTCCCGGGGACTGAGGAGACCGAGGCGAGCACCAGTGAATATCGCGCCCTCCTCAGCCACGCCGAGGCCTCGGCCCAGGTCGACACCGCCCGGACCTCGAAACCCTCGGCCTCAAGCGCGTGGGTCAGCGCCCAGCGTCCGAGTTCCGTGTCTTCCAGAACCAGAGCGAAGGATTGTTTGTCGGCCATCCGCATGCCACGAGGTCGTCCGGTGAGCCCCGCTACTGTATTCAATCGCCGTGCCGGAATCGCAAGCGGCCAATTCGCTCGTGACCACGGGCCTGCCGGAACGCCCCCCGCCCCCCTCAGGCGGGTCAAATCCCGCACCCGTTGGGTGAGACTACGCACTCAGGACTCGACATTGAACTTCTTGAGCTTGTAGCGGAGGGCATCGCGGGAGAGGCCGAGCAACTGCGCGGCGCGGGTCTGATTGCCCCCCGCCATATCCATGGCCTGGCGCACGAAGGACTCCTCGACGCTCTCGAGAGTGACCCCGCCCGGGGGCAGCGTGAACCCGGACGACGCCACTTCCACCGTCGCCGCCGCCGGAGCGCGCGTCAACTGGCTGGGCAGGTAATTGGTCCGTAGCTCGTTGCCGTCCTCCAGGATCACGGCGCGTTCGATGGCGTTCTTCAGTTCGCGCACATTGCCCGGCCAGTCGTATCTCATCATCGCGTCCATGGCCCGAGGTGAGACGATCATGCTGGCCTTGTGGAACCTGAGCGTGAACTGCCGAAGGAAGTGCTGCACCAGCGCGTCAATGTCCTCACGGTGCTCGCGCAGCGGCGGCATGGTCATCTCGATCACGCGCAACCGGTACAAAAGGTCGCGCCGGAACTCGCCCGCTTCGACCGCGGCGTCCAGGTCGCGGTTTGTGGCGGCGATCACGCGCAGGTCGACGGTGATGTCGCGCGAGCCGCCCACTCTCCGGAAGGTCAGGGTCTCGAGCACGCGGAGCATCTTGGCCTGGAGCGACATCTTCAATTCCCCGATTTCGTCGAGGTACAAGGTACCGCCGTCGGCCAGTTCGAAGAGGCCCTTTTTGAGGAACCGCGCGTCGGTGAAGGCGCCCTTCTCGTGGCCGAAGAGTTCCGATTCCATCAGGGCGTCGGGCAGGGCCGCACAGTTGACTGCGACGAACGGGGCATGAGACCGCGGACTCTGGTAATGCAAGGCCCTGGCCACGAGGTCCTTCCCCGTGCCGCTCTCGCCCGTCAGGAGAATGGCATTGGCGCCGCTCACCGCGAGCTTCCCCACCATGGCCACGCTCTCGCGAATGGCGGGGGAGGCGCCGACGATCGTGGCGGCCGTGGGTTCGGCATCGGCCGCCCTCAGGCGCTCCACTTCCGCGCGCAGGTGGCGCGCTTCCAGTCCATAGCGCAAGGTGACGCCGAGCGCGTCGAAGTCAAGCGGCTTGGCGAGGTAGTCGAAGACCCCAAGCTTGAAAGCGGCCACCGCCTCCGGGACGCCTCCGTAGGCCGTCATCATGATCACCAGGGCATGCGGATCGATGGCACGGATCTGCCGCAGCACGTCGACGCCGGTCTGATCGGGCAGTTGCAGGTCGAGCAGGACGAGGTCGGGCAGATGAGCCGTGAACGCCTCCAGGCCGGAATGACCGTCTTCGGCCTGGATCACCTCGTAATTCCAGGAGGTGAGCCGCTTGTCCAGCGCCCAGCGCTGGAGCTGGTCGTCGTCGATGACGAGAATGCGGTCGCGCGCCATTCGTTCAGGCCCCGCTCGCCGCGTGCCCGGCGAACACCGGCAGGGAGAAGGTGAACGTGGCCCCGGGGGCGCCGGGGTTCTCGAGCCAGAGGCGGCCTCCGTGCAGTTCGATGAGCCGGCGGCTCGTGGCCAGGCCGAGGCCGGTGCCGTGAGGCTTGGTGGTCATGAACGGGCGGAAGATCGCGTCGGCTCGATCGGCGGGGACACCCGGGCCGTTGTCACGGAGGGTGAACGCGGCCTGTCCGTCGCGCATGCTTGCGGAAAGGACCACGGAGGCCCCGGCCACACCGTCCATCGCCTGCAGGGCGTTGATGAGCAGATTGACGATGACCTGCCGCACCATGTCGGCGTCGGCGACTACGTTCACAGACTCGGGCGGTCGATGCACGGAAAGGGTCGCGCCGTGGGCGGCGGCCCTCGGACTCGCGAGCAGCACCGCGTCGTCGAGCAACGCCCGCAGGTCGACCTTCGCAAGCAAAGGGGCCTTGGGCTTCGCGTACTTGAGCAGCTGTCGGACCACACCGTCGACCCGGGCGAGTTCCTCGGACACCGCGCGCAGAATACGGCGGGGTTCTTCCGCTTTCTCCTCCCCGGCCAGAACGTCGATGGCCGCCTTGGACCCGGCCAGCGGGTTGCGGATCTCGTGCGCGAGGCTCGCCGCCACTTCGCCAAGGGTGGCCAGATGCTCCACTCGGTCCAGATGGCTGCGCTGGGCGTCCTGCTCGGCCTGACGCGCGCGTTGTAGCCTCGCCACCATGTCGTTGAATCCGGTGACGAGGTCGTCGATCTCGACGGTGCCCGGCGCCACCGCAGTGATCTCCAAATTGCCGTGCTGAACCTGGTCCATGCTCGCGGACAGCCGCCGGATGGGCCGCACCACGACGAGGCTGAGAATCAGGACGACCCCAACCCCGATGGTTCCAAACTGCGCGAGCCCGGTCGCAATCGCCATCTCTCTCCAGGTCCGCATTCCCGCACTCTGTCGCGAGAGGCTGATCTCGACGTCCGCTATGGCCAGCACGTCCTCTGCGCGCGTGTGGCACGGGGAACAGCGCGAGTTGGCGATGCGACCGGACGCGCGAAGCACGTTGGGCCGGCCGGCCACGACCTGCAGCGTATCCGCCTCTCTGGTCGAGGCCGGCTCTTCAGGCAGACGGGCCGGCAACATTCGCCCGATCTCGGAGCGCTTCGAGGAATAGAGCACCTTGCCCGAGGCCGACAGAATGCGGACCGTATCCATGTCAGGGCCCTGGCCGATGCGCTCAACCGCGCCTTGCAGGGCGTCGCCCCGCTCCGTCATTCTCCGGTTCCCGGCTTCTTCGACGCTGCTCCGGACATAAGCAAGCCCGTACCGTGCTCGTTCCGCGGCCACCAGCCTGACGCTTTCGCCCATCGCCATCGTCGCGAAGAACCACACGACTCCCATCCCCCCGAGCACCAGGGCGACAATGGGGATCACGACTTTGAGATAGAGACTGCGGACGTGCAGGGGCGAAACCGGCCCGCTGCGCTTCGCTTCCAAATCAGTCCACCGCCCGCGAATAAAGCGCGCCGTCCAGAAGCCAGTGCAGCAGAGCGAAGATCATGAGCAGGGAATTCCAGGCGCTCGCCTGTCCCATGGCATCGCCGAAGGTCAGCAGAAGCGTCGACTGGACCACCGTGATCAGCACCGGCACCACCAGCGGGAACATCATGACGGGCAGGAGCAGATGGCGTTTGTCGCTTTCCGAGACGATGGCGGTGAAGAGGGTGCCGGGCGCTGCGAGCGACAGCGTGCCGAGGGCCAGGATCACGAGGCCGCCGCCGAGCGACGGGCCCACTCCAAAAAGGGCGGCCGAGATCGGGGTGAGGAGGATCCCGACCACGAAAAGCCCGAGGAAGTTCACCAGCGCCTTCGAGTAGAAGAAGGCGGTGGGCGAGGCTCCGAGGAGAATCAGGGCCCGCTGACCGCCGTCGCGCTGCTCGGTCTCGAAGGAATCCGAGAGAAAGAGCGTCGAACCCATGAAAAGGCCCATCCAGAAGGCGGCGGCGCCTCGCTGGCCGAGGCTGATCGGCGTGGCCTCTCCCGAGAGGCTCGCCATCAGCATGATGATGGCGCCAAGCGCGAAGGCCGAGAGGAAGCCGCCCCGCTTGCGCAGGAGGATGCGCAGGTCCTTGACGATGAGGGCGCGGAAGGCGTTCATGCCGCGGCCCCCGCATGGCTCGGGCGACCGCCCACCAGAACCACTTCAAGGTCTCCAAGGCCATGGAAGCGATCGTCCGCGTGGGTGGCGCAGACGATGGCGGCGCCCCGGGCCTTCCACTCCCCGATCAGTTCCTGGAGCAACCGCAGTCCCGCCGCATCGAGATGGGTCTCGGGCTCATCGAGGAGGATCAGGTCTCTTTGCAGAAGAGACAGTCTGGCGAGAGCGAAACGCTGTTTCATGCCTGAGGAAAAGGAGTCGAGGGGGGTGTTCTGCTTCGACCCCAGACCCACACGGCGCAGCACCGATTCGATGTCATCCTCCTTTCGCCCGAGGTTCAGGACCGCGTTTGCGAGGATGAGATTCTCGTGAGCCGACAGGCCTCCGTAGAAGCCCGGGGGCTGGTTCAGGTGAGCCACCAGGCCGCGCACCGCCTCGCGGCCGGCCACGATATCGATCCCCTGGACGGTGGCGTGGCCGAAGTCGGGGACGAGGGCGGTGGAGAGACAGCGAAGCAGCGTCGTTTTGCCGGAACCGTTGTTTCCGGTGAGGAGGGCGAGCTGGCCCCGTTCCAGAGTGAAACTGGCCCGCGCGAGCGCCCATTCGGCGCCAAATTTCTTCGACAGGTTCTCCACGAAGACAAACGGCCCCGCCGTTTTTGAAGATTCCATCACCATTCCGGGAAGCCTTGTAACGTCCCCGACCGGTTGCAGTCAACTCTCTTTCGCGCGTGTTACACTCAATCAATGTCTGTGTTGCGCTTGATCCCCTTAAAGGGAGAAGCCATCGTGGTGGATGCCGATGAGGCTCTCGTCGGGCGGGAGGCGAACTGTAACGTTGTCGTCTCGCACCCCTCGGTTTCGAGGCGGCATGCCGTGATCAAACGGAAGCAGGATGTCTTCTTCGTGGTGGATCAGGGCAGCGCGAATGGCACGTTCGTCGACTCCAAACGGATTGTCGACGCCGCCCTCAAGGACGGATGTGTCCTCAGATTCGGGTCCGCCTCCTTCAAGGCCGAAGTTCGGGATGAGTTGGCGGTGGAGTCCATCGCCGAGGACGAACTCGTCGTCGCGCAGACCATGGTGGGTGAGATCGGCCCCACGCAGTCCTTCTCGGCCACCGTGCTCGAGGGAGCGATCCTCGCAGATGACATGGCGACGCCGCACTACGGCACGGACATCCGCAACACCCACATCGAATCTCCGCCCCCGCCCCCTGTGAAAGCGGCCCGACCCGCGGAACCCCGCGCCCAGTCCCCGTCCGCCTACTCGTCCCCGCCTGCCGCCGTCGTCGCCCCTGCGCCCGCCTCCGCCCCCGCCGCCCCGAATCGGGGTCCGGCCTTCTGGCTGATGATCGGCGCCGCGGTCCTGGCGTTGCTCTTTGTCGGAGCGGCGGTTGGCCTCGGCGCGGCGTTCCTCGCCCGCCGCATGGGCTGGCTCTAAGAGCGGGCCGGCGGCCCAAAGTACAGGGGCCCAGAGTACAAGGGTATGACCACGCACGAACCGGTCGAAGTCCGCCATCTGCGCGGCCGAAGAGTCCTCGCCATCGATTGGGTCGACGGGCACAAGTCCGAGTTCGCGCTCGATTACCTGCGCAGCTGGTGTCCCTGCGCCGGCTGCCAGGGCCACGCCCCGACTCCCCGCTACCTTGATCTTAAGGATCAGTCCCTCGCCGGCATCGAGAGCGTAGGGAACTATGCGCTCATGTTTCGCTGGGCCGATGGCCACGACACCGGTATATGGGCGTTCCCACGTCTTCGCGAACTGTGTTCGTGCGAGGCCTGTGGCGGCGAGCGCCGAACGCTTTAACCGCGCCGCTCAGGCTTCGATCGGGCGGGCGGGCGCAAAACGCTCGATCCCCTGGAGGAGCGAGAGAAGCGACGTATAGAGATACCCCGCCTGGAAGATCAGGATGAACGGGAACGAACCCCACAGGCCGTGGGTCACCGCGTAGATCGCCATCGCCGTGAAGTAGAGAGCGAGGGAGAGTTCGATCCAGGGAAGCCAGTTGGCCGGGCTTCGGTAGGTCTTCATCCGCCGGTTGCCGGTTGACTCGAGCAGACCAAGTTTGGGCGTGCGGACGAACTCCGACTTTCTCCCAACGAGTCCCTCGATGACCGCGCGCGCGTTCCCCACGGACAGGCCGACGCCGAGCGCCAGCACTCCCGGAAGGTATTTCAGTCGTCGCCGCCAGATCCCCTCCGCGTGGATCTGGCGCTGGGCGAAGGCGTAGAAGGAACAAACGCTCGCGGTGGCGCCCAGGAACAGGGGAACGTCGATGAACAGCATGTCCAACAGGCCCAGGTCGTAGCGAATCACCAGAGCCGGAAACATGAGCAGCGAGAGCAGGAGCATCAAGGGGTAGGCGAAATTCGAGGTGAGGTGGAACGAGGCTTCGACCTTGACCTTGAGGGACAGATTCGAAGCGAGGATGCGGGGCAGCAGCTTGAGGCACACCTGAGTGGAGCCTTTCGCCCATCGCGCCTGCTGGTTCTTGAAAGCGTTCACGTCCACCGGCAGCTCGGCACGGCAGACGAGGTCTTCGAGAAACACGAAGCGCCAGCCCCGCAGTTGGGCGCGATACGAGAGGTCGAGATCCTCGGTAAGGGTGTCGTGCTCCCAGCCTCCCGCATCGAGAATCGCGGCCTTCCGCCAGATTCCCGCGGTACCGTTGAAGTTCCAGAACCTCCCGCCCCGGTTTCGTCCCCCGTGCTCGAGGATGAAGTGGCCGTCGAGCATGATGGATTGCAGCTCGGTCAGCAGGGAGTAGCCGCGGTTCACATGACCCCATCGCGCCTGAACCATTCCCACCCGCGCATCCTCGAAGTGTCCCAGCGATTTTTCGAGGATGTCGGGCGACGCGATGAAGTCGGCGTCGAAGATCAGGATGAAATCGCCCTTCGCGACCTCGAGGCCGTTTTGAAGCGCCCCCGCCTTGAAGCCCGTTCGGAGTTCGCGGTGAATGAGTGTGATGTCGATACCCCGCGCCCGCGCCCGCGCCACCGCGGACTCTGCGATCGCGGTGGTCTCGTCGGTCGAGTCATCGAGGACCTGGACCTCCAGCCGGTCGCGCGGATACGAAATCGCGGCCACCG
>JANNJB010000331.1:0-7270 GCA_031405615.1 Vicinamibacteria bacterium
AGGAGCAGACTGATGTTGAGTCGTTCGCCGTCCTCGAGCCCTTCGCGGACGGTTTCCGGAACTACATCCGCAAGGGACTCGAGATCGGCGGCTGAGCTGTTGGTCGACAAGGCGCAGCTGCTGACCCTGACCGCACCGGAGATGACGGTTCTGATCGGCGGCATGCGCGCCCTCAATGCGAACGCCGGGCAGTCCAAGCACGGCGTCTTCACGAAGCAGCCGGAAACGTTGACCAACGACTTCTTCGTGAACCTGCTCGACATGGGCACGGCGTGGCAGAAGTCGGCCGCTAACGAAAGCGTGCTCGAAGGACGCGATCGAAAGACGAACGCGGTCAAATGGACGGGCACCGTCGTCGATCTCGTCTTCGGCTCGAACTCCCAGCTCCGGGCGCTCGCGGAGGTCTACGCGAGCAGCGACTCGAAGCAGCTGTTCGTGAACGAGTTCGTGGCCGCGTGGACCAAGGTCATGAACCTGGACCGCTTCGACCTGGCGTAGGCCTTCCGCGTGGAGCGACGCCGTCAAACGGCGGCGCTCCACCTCGCATTCGATCCTTACTCCTGGCGGGTCGCGGGCCACGACGGCACGCCTTCCGAGTCACAACTGGCCTTCCGGCTCGCCTGGCTCGGGGCCGACGTGAAGTAAGAGTAGAACCCCGGTATCCTCCCGCGCATGAGCGCCTCCCGCTGGATTGGAATATTGCTGTGCCTGGGGTTCACGGGGGGCGTCGCGGCGCAGGACAACGACACGCGACTGCTTCACCTGGCCGCAGCCGCGGGCGATGTCCCGCAGGTGAGCGCGCTGCTCGCAAAGGGCGTGCGCGCCGACGCGGTCAGTCAGGGAAGCACCGCGCTCCACCTGGCCGCGGCCCGTGGTCACCTCGCGGTCGTCGAGACGCTGCTTGCCGGCGGGGCGGATCCCCTTACCCAGGCTCGGGGCGGAGTCGGAGCGATCCATCTCGCCGCCCAGGAGGGTCATGGGAAGATCGTTGAGTTGCTCCTCTCGAAGGGTGTCGACGTCAATGCCCCCGACTCGGACGGCCGGCCGATCGTCAACTATGCGGCCCTCGGCGGAAGGCTCGAAGTGCTCAAGATGCTGGTCGCCCGAAAGGCTGACCTCAAAGGCGACGATCTCCTGGGAACGGCGCTGCACGCGGCGGCGAACGGCGGGGACGTCCCCACCATCGAGTACCTGCTCGGCCAGGGCCTGAAGCTCGATGCCGGGCAGTTCGGGAACACCCCTCTCGCGATGGCCGCGCAGCACGGGCGCATCGAGGCCATGAAGCTCCTGATGAGCCGCGGTTCGAAGGCGGATGCCCGGGCGGTGGACATGGGCGCTGACGCCGAAACGCCGCTCTTCCGGGCCGCGCGGCACGGCCAGGTGGAGGCGATGAAGCTGCTGATCGAACGGGGAGCCGATGTCAACGCGAAGAACTCCGACAACCGGACGCCGCTGTTCGGACTCGCCACCCTGACGAGTCTTAAAGCTCACGAACGGGAGGCGATGCTCCTGCTGATCGCCCATAAGGCGGACGTCAACGTGAAGGACGGCCAGGCGGGGAAGACGCCGCTTGCCTACGCCATCGAGAACCGCAACGCCGAGGCCATCGAAGTGCTGAAGGCGAACGGCGCGCAGTAAGCACCACAGCAAAGGAGATCTCCATGCGATTGATACGACTCACCGGCGTTTCCCTGGCCCTTCTCGTCTCGGCCGCTTGTTTCCAGGGTCAGCGAACCTTCAAGGTGAACGCGGACGGCAGCGGCACGATTCAGGACACAACCAGGCTCGGCGCGCAGGCCCAGGGCATGCTCGCGGGACTCGAGGGCATGGACCAGACATCGGCGGCCGAGAAGAAGGCGAAGAAGACGGCCAAGTTCGCCTCCGCAGCGGCGGCGATGGGCGAAGGAGTGAGCTTCGTCTCCTCCGAGCCCGGCAAGGATGGCGTCGAGGTGACCACCTACGCCTTCAAGGACATCACGAAGATCAAGGTGTCTGGGATGCCTGCGCCGAACGAAGGAGCGTCGAGCAAGGACGAGCCGATGACGTTCCGGCTGGCCAGGAACGCGGCGGGTAACACCGTGCTCACGATCATCGGACGGAAGGCCGAGGGGACGGATTCAGCGAAGGAGGCCTCGACGCCCAAGTCCCCCGAGGAGATCCAGCGGGAGGTCGCCATGATCAAGGGGATGATGGGCGGCCTCAAGATCAAATCCCTCGTGGAGGTGAATGGCACGCTCGTGAAGGCAAGCGGCGCCCCCGCGTCCGGCTCCGTGGTGACCCTCATGGAAATGGACTTCGACGCCCTCGACGCCGCCGCTCTTCAGAAGCTCGCCTCGGCGCCATCCGGTGGTCCCCCGACCCCCGCCATGGTGAAAGGCATCAAGGGCATCACGGTGTCGGACCCCGAGGTGACCATCGAGTTCAAAGCCGTGAAGTGAAGCCTGCCCGCGATTCTGCAACCGAACCGTGGGTGACCTTGTCTTATAGGTCGAGGAGACAGGATAGATGAGCTACACAGTGGGCGACGGCATGATCGTGACCGCATTGAGCGCGGCCTTCGTGGGATATCAGTACGTGAACCACCAGAGCCGCCGCAGACGGATGGAGATCATTCATCAGGAGAGGCTCGTAGCCATGGAGAAGGGAATTCCGTTGCCCGAACTCCCGCTCGAGCCGAGCCAGGACCCCCGCGGTTCCGACCCGGATTACGTGCTCCCGATTCTCGGCACGGTTCTCCTGAGCCTGTCCGTGGGGACCATGATCGTGCTTTACCTGACGCTTTCGACCGTCCGAAATCCGTTCTGGGTAGCGCCGCTGCCGTTCGCCTTCCTGGGAGTGGGTCTGCTGACCGTCCACTTTCTGAAACTTGATGACAAGGGTTGATGAGAGGGACCGTGATTCCGAGCTGGTGGCCCGGGCCCAGGCCGGCGATGAAGAGGCCTTCGCGGAGCTCTTTCACGGCCACAGCGACCGGGTCTTCAGGCTCGCCCTTTCCATCCTGGGGCGGGGATGTGAAGCCGAGGCCGAGGACGTGGCGCAGGAGGTGTTCGTGAGGATTCACAACTCACTGAAGTCGTTTCGAGGCGACGCGAAAGTGAGCTCCTGGATCTACCGCATCACTTTCAACCAGGCGCTGAACGTGAAGGCCCGCGCCCGCCATCGAAAGCCGCACCTTGATGAAGGCACGCTCTCCAACGCCGCCACGGCGGAACCCGGGCCGCACCTGATGCTCGAAACCGCCGAGCGCGACCGCGCCCTTTCGGCATGTATTCAGGGGTTGCCCGAGGTCTACCAGTCGGCCCTTCATCTGTACTACTGGCTGGGCGCGAGTGTGGGGGAGGTGGCGGCCCTGCTCGAGGTCCCGGAGAACACGGTCAAGTCGTACCTCCACCGTGCGCGTCAGCTTCTCGACGGGATGTTGAAAGAGAGGGGGTACTCGCATGTCTGATCCGGACTCGCGCGACGCCCTGATGGACAGCATGCTGCGGCGATCCATGGCGGCGCCGGTTCCTCGCCCATCGCCGGGCCTTGAGAAGCGTGTGTCGCGCGCGTTGCGCCGAAGGGCTCTGCCTTCTCCAGCCGTCACCCGAGCCCTGCTTGCCGGTTACGTCGCGGTGTCGGGGCTGACCTCGGTCATCGTGATGCGCGGCCAGGGGCTTGGCTGGGGAACGATCGCGGTGATGATCCTGAGTCCCCTGCTCGTGCTGGGACTGACGCGTCGGCCAGCCGGTCGCGCGCGTGTGAAAGCGGCCTAGCGTCGATCGCGCGAGCCGCTCAGGGGCCCTTCGACTCGCAGCCGCGCAGCGGCAGGTTCGCTTTCGTGACGCGCTCGTTCACTTCTCGCAACTCGGCTCCGAAGATCGCCTGCGCGCGAGTGATGAAGATCTCGGTTCTCTTGAACGCCCAGAACTTCTGGAGGGTGGGCCACCCCGCATTCAGCGCCTCGGTGACCTGCGCCGGGGCGGCGCCGGGGGCTTCCGCCACGAGATGGGCGCGGTAGTCCTCGAACCAGAGCGCGCGCAGGTCCAACTCCTTCTTGACCACGATGCCGAGGTTGTTCCGGTCCACGTTCCTGGTGTCGGCGATGACGGGCGCCTTGAAGAAAGGGGCGGAGCGGAGGATCGCGTTTGTTGTCCCCATCCCCAGATCGGGGCCGTCGCCGAACAGGGAGGCCTCGAGGTCCATCCGCTTGCTTTCGACGGCGACGTCCGGGACCGCGAATATCGAACTCCGGTTGCGAAACTGGCGGTCTTCGAGAACGAGGCCCATGCGGCCGGATTCCCCGGCCTTCTCGGGCGCGGTCTCGAATGGAATGTTGGTGGCGGTTTCAAGAAAGACCTGAAGCGCCGCGTCCGCGGCTTCAGAGGAAGGGCTCTCGACGTAGGCGGTCAACGTCGCGACGAGTGTTTCGTCCGTCCCCGCAGGAAAAGCCGCGGCGCGCGCCTGGGCGGGCGTGGTAGCCCCGGCGTGTCTGGGCCGGCCAGCGGATCTCGCCCCTCCCGGGCCTCCAAGACCGTCGAGCAGATCGTCGAGGGTTCGCTCGCCGATCGCGAAGGCGCCACGCTCGATGGACTTGAAGAACGCGGCCTTTCCGAGCGAGAGGAGGCTGTCGCCGGGTCGACAGGGCGGCGCCACCTGCGCGGAGACGTCGCGGTCGCTGCCCAGGCAGAGGAAGAGGGCGAGTCCGCCCACAACCGAGGCCGCGAGTCCATGAAGGCTATTGCTTCGAGTCATCGAGTTCCGACTTTCTCATGGCGCCGGGTTCGGCCTTCGCCGTTCCCGCCGCCCCGATCTGCAAGAATCAGGCGGGGTCGCGCGTCTCGCCGTTGAATCCTCAGGCCGAAGACCTGATCCCGATAAGGAAACCCATGACTCGAAAAGCAACCGCCGTCCTCCTCGCCCTCTCGCAGGCCACCTATGCCGGACAGATCACCTCGTCGGGCGAGAACCGCGTCTCGGTCGCCGTCACCGTCTACAACGATGGCCGAGGCCTCGTGCGCGAGGAAAGGAACATCGACCTCGCCGCCGGCGTCAACGAGGTCCGCTTCATGGACGTCGCCGAGCAGATCCAGGCTCCGACCGTGCGCGTGGCTCCCATCGAAGGCGCGCCATTCAATGTGCTCGAGCAGAACTACGAATTCGATCTGCTCTCTCCGGCGAAGCTCCTCGACAAGTTCGTCGGGCAGACCATCACACTCGTGCAGCAGAGGATGATGAACAACTCCACCGTAGAGGAGTCGGTCGAGGCGAAGCTGCTCTCGAACAACGCGGGCACGGTGTGGGAGATCGGAGGGCGCATCGTCGTCAATCCCCCTTACTCCCGGATGGTGTTTCCGAATGTTCCCGCGAACCTCATCGCGAAGCCGACCCTGGTGTGGCAGATCGCAGCGCCCACGGCGGGGAAGCGAAAGATCGAGGCCTCCTACATCACCTCCGGGATGCAGTGGAGTTCCGACTACGTCCTCTCCCTGGACGCCGCCGAGGAGAAGGCGGGCCTGCAGGGCTGGGTGACCATCAACAACAACTCCGGGGCCTCCTACAACGACGCGAAGCTCAAGCTCGTGGCCGGCGATGTGCACAAGGCCCCGGTGGCCCGCCCGGCCGCCCTCGGCCGCCAGGTGGCGATGGAGATGACGATGGCCAAGCAGAGCTTCGCGGAGGAGGGCCTCTTCGAGTACCACCTCTATACCCTCGATCGTCCCTCCACGATCAAGAACGCCCAGACGAAGCAGATTCAGCTCCTTCAGTCCGAGGGCATACGCATCACCAAGGACTACGTCCTGAGCGGCGGAACGCACTATTTCCAGTCGGTGTGGTCGGGGGCCGCGAGCAAAGAGAAGATCAAGGTGTTCATCGGTTTCAAGAACTCCGAAGCGACCCCCGGCCTCGGCCAGCCCTTGCCCAAGGGGATCGTGCGCGTGTTCAAGAAAGATCGCTCGGGCTCGCCCCAGCTCATCGGCGAAGACCGAATCGACCACACCCCGAGGAACGAAGACATCAAGCTCGAACTCGGGAACGCGTTCGACATCGTGGCCGAGCGACGGCAGACCGACTTCCGCCACCTGACCACGCGACCGGCCACCACCTATGAATCCGCGCATGAGATCAAGATCCGGAACCAGAAGGACACCCCGGTGACGGTCCGCGTGGTCGAGCCGATCGGGGGCGAGTGGACGATGATCGAAACCTCCCATCCGAACCGGAAGACCGCGGCGTTCGAATCGCAGTGGGAGATTCCCGTGGCCGCGGGCGCTGAGACCGTTCTGACCTACCGCGTTCGCGTCAAGTACTAGGTTCATGAAGAGAACCATCGCCGTCCTGCTCGCCCTCGCGCAGACTTCGTACGCCTCTCAGATGACGTCCTCGGCCGATCACCGGGTCTCTGTCGCCGTGACCGTGTACAACGACGGCCGGGGTCTGATCCGCGAGGAGCGAAACATCGATCTCGCCGCGGGACCGAACGAAGTGCGCTTCATGGATGTCGCCGAACAGATTCAGCCTCCGACCGTGCGCGTGGCTTCGATCGAAGGCGCGCCTTTCCAGGTTCTCGAGCAGAACTACGAGTTCGACCTGCTCTCTCCCGCCAAGCTCCTCGACAAGTTCGTCGGCCAGACCATCACTCTCGTCCAGGAGAAGTTGATGAACAACCAGACGGTGGAGGAGTCGGTCGAGGCGAAGCTTCTTTCGAACAACAACGGCACGGTTTGGGAGATCGGCGGGAAGATCGTCGTGAGCCCCGCGTTCACGAGGATGATCTTTCCCAACGTCCCCGGGAATCTGATCGCGAGGCCGACCCTCGTGTGGCAGATCGACGCTCCTGCCGCGGGGAAGCGAAAGGTCGAGGCTTCGTACATCACGGGCGGGATGCAGTGGAGCGCCGACTACGTCCTCTCCCTCGACGCCGCCGAGGAGAAGGCCGGACTTCAGGGCTGGGTGACCATCAACAACCACTCGGGCGCTTCGTATGAGAACGCGAAGCTCAAGCTCGTCGCGGGCGACGTGAACAAGGCCGAAGCGGACAGATCGCCTGGAGCCCCCCAGGCGCCGATGGATATGGTCATGGCCGCGGCGGCTCCCGCCTTCGCCGAAGAGGGGCTGTTCGAGTACCACCTCTACACCCTCGAACGACCGTCGACCATCAAGAACGCGCAGACGAAGCAGATTCAGCTTCTCTCGGCCGAAGGCATCGGCATCACCAAGGACTACGTCCTTTCCGGGGGCACTCACTACTTCCAGTCGGTGTGGTCCGGTCCGCCCGCCAAGGAGAAGG
>JANNJB010000332.1:0-8872 GCA_031405615.1 Vicinamibacteria bacterium
CTAAGAGCTTGGCGAAGCGGCAGCTTCGCTCCATCGCATAGATGAACGCCATGCGGCCCGCGGAGACGAAGGGAACGCCAGGGTGCCTTGGCCGCAGCTTCACCACGATGCGCGCGAGGCGCGATGGCCCCGATTTCCGGCCCTGCGGGCCACCAGCCTGACGAGGATCGCTTCGTCGGAAGCCCCCCGACGCCCTTCTCGCGATGACGTCGTGGGGTTTCTCGCACAGTCACGGAACTGGGCCCGTGAGACTGCTGAGAAACCCGTGCGAGTACGGCCCATTTCAGGCCGTTTTCTGAAATTGGGGTTTGGCCGAGGACGGAGCGGGGCCTGGAGACGGAGCGAGGCCCGACCGTTCCGAGCGCGCGGAGGGGCGCTTGAACCTTGCGTGCGGAGGCGAAGGCACCGTTCCCTGAGCGCAGTGGGCCGCGAGGCTCCTCCAAGAGCTTGGCGAAGCGGCAGCTTCGCTCCATCGCATAGATGAACGCCATGCGGCCCGCGGAGACGAAGGGAACGCCAGGGTGCCTTGGCCGCAGCTTCACCACGATGCGCGCGAGGCGCGATGGCCCCGGTTTCCGGCCCTGCGGGCCACCACTACCAAGCCTACCGAGGATCGCTTCGTGGCCCAAGGCCAGGCGTCGCCCTGCCCTGCGGGCAGCGCTCGCGCTCGCTTCGCCTTCCGACGGGCTCCTCGCGATGACGTCGTGGGGTTTCTCTCAAACGTCACGGAGCGCGAAGCCTGCCCTTGGGGCACGAAGTCCGTGGACCGACTCGCGATGACGATGTGGGGTTCCTCCCCCCAGTCGCGGACCTGGGCCCGTGAGGAGACTTGCAATGACGGCGGTAGCGAACCCTCGCCTTACTTCACGGGCGGCTTGAGGTCGCGGATGGCTTTCACCCCGCCCGCACCCGTCGCTTCGCGCACCGCGGCAAGGAGAGCGTCGGCCATCACTTCGGCGGCGAGCGCGCCGATCATCGAGGCGTTCACCTCTCCCTCGAAGCGGCCGGTGGCTACCGCGAAAACCGTATCGCCATCGCCGAGCGTATGCGCTGGATTGATGGCGCGGGCGAAGCCGTCGTCAGCCATCTGCGCGACTTTCGTCACCTGCGCCTTCGTGAGTTTCGCGTTCGTGGCCACCATGCCGATGGTGGTGTTCTCGCCGGCGCGGGGCCGCTGCAGGTTGGCGCCCGTGCGCATCAGGATGCGGGCGTCCGCGAACGTGTCGTCGGAGTTGATCGTGCCTGCCACCACCTTGCCGGTGTAGGGATCGATGATGTCGCCGACGGAGTTCACGGCGACGATGGCGCCGACCACGAGACCGTTGGGCAGC
The DNA here is from genome assembly GCA_031405615.1 of Vicinamibacteria bacterium. Classification (GTDB taxonomy): domain Bacteria; phylum Acidobacteriota; class Vicinamibacteria; order Fen-336; family JAGNNV01; genus JAGNNV01. The sequence goes on from JANNJB010000332.1 coordinate 1,332, forward strand.
TTGATCGAGGCGCTGCCAAGGCCGCCCTTCATCGGACGACGCCCCGGACCGCCCGACTTGCCCACCGTGGCGCCCGCACCCGCACCCACGGTTCCCATCGCGACCGGGTCGCTCGTGGCCGCCGCTGCCGCCTTGTAACCGCAGTCGGCGCCGGGCCGGATCTTGGGCTTGCCGTCGAAGGGAAGGTCGAACAGGATGGCCGAACCCACGATAGGCACGACGCCGGCAGCGCCCACCGGCCAACCGATGCCCTTCTCTTCAAGCCACTTCATCGTGCCCGAGGCGGCGTCGAGGCCGTAGGCGCTTCCGCCTGACAGCACGATCGCATTCACCTTGTCGACATTGTTCACCGGATCCATGAGATCGGTCTCGCGCGTGCCCGGAGCGCCGCCTCTCTGGGCCACACCCGGGGTCGCTCCCTGGATCACTCCGGCCGCGGTGGGCGGTCCCTCGGTCAGGATCACGGTGCAGCCGGTGGGCTTCTCGGTCAGGGTGACGCTGCCAACCTTGATGCCGGGGACATCGGTGATCGAGCCGTCAGCGAACGACGTCGCGGCGAAGGCGGTGATCAGCAGGGACACGGAGCGTTTCATGGGCGAACCTCGATGGCGTAACGGAAGCCGTCATTCTGACGCAGGACGGGCGTTTCGAGAATCCGCTTGCGGGGTCCACAGCAGATAGCGGTAAGTGGATCCCGGCTTCCGCCGGGATACGCAGGGTGCTGAACTCGTTCAGCACCCTGCTAGTTGAATACGTCGATCAGGCGGCTGAACTTGATCACGAGGCTCCGGTCGCGGATCAGGCCGAGAGCCGAGTCGTCGCGCCGGCCGCCGTCGAGAATGTCCCGTTCCCGGCCCTCGTTGTAAACCACGAAGATCCCGGCGTTGGCGCTTTGCAGCCAGCCGAAGCGGAAGTTGCCGGAGAGATACTTCGTCTGCTGGTTGTACTGCATCAGGGACTGCACGAACACGCGCGGCGAGAACGAGTACGACGCGCGCAGCCGGAAGAGGTTCGCCTCGAATCCCCCCTGGGGAAGGGAAGGGTGACGCGGTTGTAGTTGATGTTGAGCGTGCCCGAGAGTTTGTCGCCCGCCCGGAACCTTATGGCCGGGGCGATCGCGAGCCGGGTGCCGCCGTAGTAGCCGCCGACGTTCGTGGTGACGTTGATGTTGAGAGGCTTCGCCTGCGGGGACATGAAAACGATCTGGGCCTCCGCGTGATCGTAATCGCCCACCGGAACCCTGATGCCGGGAGCGATAGCGAAGGACGAGCGTAATCCCTCGTGAACCAGGTTGAGGCCGGTGTGCACCTCCCACTGGCTCTTGAACTCGAAGTGATTGTCGAAGTGCACGAAACCGCTTTCGTAGAAGCCGTCGGGTTTGAAGTAACCGCGGTAGCTGATGTGGGGCCTCATTTCCTGGAGACCGAGAAAGTCCCGCGGCCGGGTGCGGTTGAGGATGAGCAAATCGATCTTGCGGAACGCGGTGCGCCTTAGGAAACCCACCTCGGGGTTGAAGCCTGGGCCGACGTCGGTGTACTTCGCCCTTAGGTCGAAACGCGGCGACTCGCGCAGGAAACCGGCATCGAAGGCGCGCGCGCCCTCCGCGATCCCGGGGGAGGAGGTTCCCGCGATGAAACCGGTGACCTGGGAGTACTGGCCCAAGCCCTTGCGCCCATCGAGGGCATAGGTTCGGTTGTAGTCAGCCACGCCGGGCACCTCGGTGTCGCCGGTCGATTGCCGGTTCACGAAGAGCGCGCCGAAACCCGAGCGGTTGGGCATTTCCCGCGACACCCGGGCCACCGCGAAGTTGTTGCCGGGCGCCACACGATCGACCGCTTTCGTCTGCATGTCGATGAGGCCCACGTTGAAGCCCCGGACTTTTCCGGAGATGCGCGCGCCGGCCACGATCGGGATCTGTTCGCCCGTCCTCGCGATGCCGATGCGCCGCGAGAAGAAGAGGTCCACTTCGCCGCTGTTGCCCGCGGTGAAGAGTCCGGCGTTCTCCAGAAAGAAGGGGCGTTTCTCCGGGAAGAACAGGGAGAAACGATCCAGGTTGACCTGCTGATCGTCCACCTCCACCTGGGCGAAGTCAGTGTTCACCGTGGCGTCGAGGGTGAGGGACGGAGTGATCGAGTACTTCAGATCACCGCCCACATCGGCCCCCGTATCGAACTCGCGTTGCGTCCGGTAATTCCGCTGCGAACTGCCGAGCACGTACGGCGTGACCTTCAGATTTCGCTGCGCCGGCGTCTTGACTCCTCGAAGCGTCCCCGCGCGGGACACGCGCAGGATGTTGTACTGGCGGGGCAGGGGCGACCAATAGGCAACTTCCTTCTTGCGGCGGATGTTCCGCTGCATGTTGAAGCCCCACGACTGTTCGCCGCCTTTCGCATAGCGGAGGTTCTTGAAGGGAATCAGGAATTCGGCGCTCCAGCCGTAGTCGCCCACCTTCGTGCGCACGGTCCACACCGCGTCCCAGTTGAGATTGAAACCGCCGCCCGCACCCGACTGCTGGCGCGAACTCTGATCGCCTTCGCGACCCTCGAGGGACACCTGGGCGTCGTACTCCCCTCCCGCGGGCGAGGTCCCGAAAACGAAACCGTTCTGCTCGTCCTGATAGGTGTCGAGAATGAAGCGAAAGCTGTCGACGTCGTCGAGCGGCGAATCGCGGCGGGAATCCGAGACCACGAGCTTCCCTGGTTCGGAGTCGTAACAGACGACGCCAATGATCAGCGCATCGTCGGTGTAGGCGATCCGGACCTCGGTGCGCTCCGACACGTCCGCCCCGTCGTCGGGCGTGGTCTGCCGGAATGCGCTGATCGCCGGAACACCCTTCCAGGCCTCGTCATCCGTCACCGCGCCGTCGATCACGGGCGCTTTGGAGAGATATCGAGCGGTCTGGGCGGGGCGAGGCGCTTCCGCGCCGGCGGGCGCGTACGAAGGAGGCTGGCCCTGAGCGGCTTCGAGCATCGCGGACGGAACGAGTAGAGCAGTGGCGAAAAGGAAAGCGGGAAACATGCGGGGCCTTTGTTGCGGTTCCGCCCGCCCCTTCGCCCGGGGCGGGTGGAACGGAACCGGGGGATCTTAGAAGGTGCAGCCGTACGCCGTCATGGCCATTTTGGCGGCTTCCGTCGCCTGCTTGCACCCCAAGCCAACCGCGAGAACCGCCGAGAGAGAGAGAAGGCCGAGGGTCGAGATTGCTTTCATTGTCGCTCCTGACAGGACCCCGAAATTGGGGAGGCGGAGCGTACCCCAGGAAAGCGCCATCGCGCAAAGTGAAGAGCGGCTACTTCTTTTCCGACTTCACCTGCTGCGACCACACATAGTGAGTGATCCGCTTGACCGCGGAGGGAGCGTCCGGAGCATCGGTGCCCTTGGTCAGCTCGAAGATCTCGCCCCACACCGGCATGTCCGGCGTACCGTGGGTCCGGGTCGACTGCCGACCGTCGATCATCGCGGCGGTCTTGTCGTATGGAAAGACGCCGTTGTTCTTCTTGGCGAGGACCGTGAGGTCGATCGGTTTCTTCACCAGGCCCGGGGCGACCGGTCCATCGCCCTTGAGAGAACGGCCATGGCAGGCCGCGCAATAGCGGAAGTAGATGACCTCGCCGGCCGCGGCCTCACCGAGGTCCGGTCCGGCGGCGGCCTTCACCCCTTCCTTGGGTGCTTGTGATCCCTGAGGCGGAGCGTCGGGCGGGTTCTGCGCGAACACCGGCACGGACAACACGAACACGGCGACAGCAAGGGCATTTTTCATGGCAGTTACCTCAAATTATCAAGCGACTTCACTTCTTCAACGGAGCAGGGGCCGCCTTCACCTGCCTTGACCATACATGATGAGTGATGCGCCGGACCGCGGCCTGAGCCGAGGGCGCCTCGGTTCCCGTGGTCACCGCGAAGATCTCGCCCCACACCGGCATGTCCGGCGTGCCGTGGATTCGCGATGTCGTTCGGCCGTCGATGATCGAGGCCACGAGTTCATAAGGGAATACGCCGCGGTTGTTCACGGTGAGCGTGGTGAGGTCGGTGGGCGCGTTCCTGAGGCCCGAAGCGACCGCTCCGTCTCCCTTCATCGACAGACCGTGACAGGAAGCGCAGTACCTCACGTAGATGACTTCTCCGGCCCGGGCTTCCTTGAGGTCGAGCTTCGAGGGAACGCGCGACGCGTCCGGTTGGGCCTGAGCCGTGGCCAGAAGGACGAAGGTGAGGGCGAAAACGCTGAGTCTTTTCATGATGTGTGCTCCTTCTTGGATCCGAGACGCCCGCGCCCTCAGGCCTCCGCCCCGGTGAGGCTCAACCGACGCCGCAATTCGGCCTGGATCTCGGCCGCCTTATTCGTTCCATCCACCGCCACCACCAGCTCCTTGCGCCGGAACAGGTCGATGATCGGCTGCGTCTTTTCCCGATAGTCCTGAAGCCGGCCCTTCACCGCATCGGGGTTATCGTCGGCTCGCGCCACGAGCTTCCCCTTGCAGACGTCGCACACATCCTCTTTCGCCGGCCGATGGAAGATGAGGTTGTAATCGAGCCCGCAGTTCGAGCAGAGCCTGCGGCTCATGATGCGCTCGAGCACCACCTCGTCGGGGACTTCGATGAGGAGCACCGCGTCCACGTCGTAGCGCTCGAGGAAGAACACCGCCTGATTCTCGTTTCTCGGGAAACCGTCGAGGATGAAACCGTAGTTCCAGTCGTGCAGTTCCAGCCGCTCCGTCACCACTTCGTTCACCAGGTCGTCGGGCACGAGGAGGCCCGAGGCCACGATCCGCTTGACCTTCGCCCCGAGCTTCGTGTGGTGCTGAACCTGCCACCGGAAGATATCGCCGACGCTGATGTGGACGAGATCGAAGTCCTTCTCCAGCATCTTGGCCTGGGTGCCTTTGCCGCACCCCTGCGGTCCCATCACGATGTACTTGCGCATGGCGACTCCTTAGAGGTCAAAGCGCCTTCTCGAGGCGGCGGCACACGGCCGAAAGCACCTGGATCCGCGAGAACCGTTTGTCGTTTCCGGCCACGATCACCCAGGGAGCGCCCCGGGTGGAGGTGCGGACGACCATCTCGTTGATGGCTCCCTCGTAGGCCTCCCACTGCTTCCGGTTACGCCAGTCCTCGTCGGTGATCTTGTATTGCTTGAATTCGGTCTTCTGCCGCTCCTTGAAGCGCCGGAGCTGTTCGTCCTTGCTGATGTGGACCCAGAACTTCGTGACCATCGTCCCGTGCTCGACGAGCTGGTCTTCGAACTCGTTGATCTCCTGGAACGAGCGTTTCCACTCGTCCTCCCGAGCGAAGCCCTCGACCCGCTCCACCAGGACCCTCCCGTACCAGGAGCGATCGAAGATGGTCACGCGTCCGGCGCGAGGGATGTGCCGCCAGAACCGCCACAGGTACTGATGCGCGCGCTCTTCGTCGGTGGGCGCCGCGATCGGAACCACGCGGTACAACCGGGCATCCATGGCGGAGGTCAGCCGTCGGATCGTGCCGCCTTTCCCCGCCGCGTCCCACCCTTCGAAGACCAGGACGCTCGAGACCTTCTTCTCCCAGGCGGCGCGGGCCAGCCGGTTGAGCTTGCCCTGGAGTTGCGCGAGTTTGCGGTCGTAGTCCTTCGACGAAAGCGTCTGCTTGAGGTCGACCCGGTCCAGGACCGAAACCACGTCCTCGGTTGAGACCGCCTTCTTCGGCATCGCCGTCTCGGCCTTCTTCTCGGAGAGCCGGGCCCTGATGGCTTCGAGGACGGTACGGCCCACCGCGATTTCGCGATATCGGTCGTCGGTCGCCTCGATCACGTTCCAGGGGGCGAAGCCGGTGTCTGTCCGCTGCAGAGCCTCTTCCGAGTACTTCACGAACCGGTCGTAGAGCTTGAAGTGTTTCCAGTCGGTGGGGCCCACGCGCCACCTGGTCTTGAGATCACCTTTGAGCTTCGTGAGGCGCTTCTTCTGGGCCTTCTTCGAAAGGTGCAGCCAGAGCTTGACGATGAGAGCGCCGTCCTGAGCGAGCTGCTGCTCGAAGAACTCGATTCTCGAAAGACTCCGATCGAACTCAGCGCCTCCGCTCTGTCTGTAGGTCCTCCGAATGATCGGATCGGTGTACCAGGAACCGAAGAACATTCCGACCCGGCCGCGTGCGGGCAGCGAGAGCCAGAATCGCCAGTATGCCGGACGGTCGCGTTCTTCGTCGGAGAGCGGGCCGAAGACGTTGGTCTCGAGACCGCGCGGGTCGAACCATTCATGCAGGCGATTCACGGTTTCGGATTTGCCCGCGCCGTCGGCGCCGGAGACGATCAGGACAAGAGGAATGCGCGCGGCCATGAGGTCGCGCTGGGCCTGAAGCAATCCGGCCCGGAGAAGAGGGACTTCCTTCTCGTATTCGCCCTTAGAGATCTCGTGACCAAGTTCGGCAGCTTCGAACATCATCGCCTCCCAGAGCGCCGGTAACCGACTTTCAGAGTTACATTCTGGGCGTATCGAGACCGGTTTGGGGATGAGCCACTTGAACCATGCCCGAAGGAGGCAGAGCGGGCCTCGGGGACCCCAGGGTCCCCCGGCGGGGCGCCTTTGGCAGGTCGCCCCATGAGAGCGATCTACAGCGCTTTCAACACTTTAGCGGCGAGGGTGGTTTCGAAGGCCAGCAACGCCGCGTGGCGGGAGGCCGCGTCTTTCGCCTCGGCGTGGATCGCGGCCCGGGCCTTTACCGCACCCTCGGCGTTCGCCACCCGGTAGAACGCGGCGAACACCGCGCCCACGTCCTTCCCGCCCGCCTTCATGGCGCGCGCCACAAAGGCGATTCCCGCGGTGTTGACGATGTGGTTCACGGCCACGGTGCCCACGATTTCGCGCTTCAGGGGATGCGCCTTGAAGTGCGTCGCATACTCCTTTTGCAGCCGCTGGGGAAAGTAGGAGGCAAGGAGCGAGGCGCCCTCGGGGGAATCCGGGAAGCTCGTGGGCAGAACCGCTTCGAACAGGAACCGTTTCGTTTCACCGAGGAGGACGGAGAGGAGGGGCCGGGGCAGGCCGCGATCGGCTCCCTCTTTCCGGAGGCTCTCGCGTGAAGGTATCGAGTCGACCTCGGGACTCAGGAACTGCGCCTCCACCAGCGCGTCGATGCGGTCGAGGTGTTCGTCGAGCGCCGCTTTCGAGCGCATGACGTCGAGGGTGATGGCGAGGGCCTGTGCGTCGTTGTCCGCGAGGCACAAGTCGGCCACTTCGTCCGTCATCTCGGCCAGGAGCTTGTTGCGGGCCTCCACATCCTTGAGCGCTTTCGCCTTGAGCAGGATGCTCATGAGGATCTTGAGATTGACCTCGTGGTCCGACATGTCGACGCCGCCCGAGTTGTCGATGGCGTCGGTGTTGAGGAGCACGCCTTTTCGGGCGAGTTCGAGCCGGGCCTTCTGGGTGAACCCGAGATTGCCGCCCTCGGAAATCATCTTCGCGCGCACTTCGGCGGCGTCCACCCGGACCCGGTCGTGGGCCCGGTCGCCCACGGCCTGGTGCTCATGCGGGGGGGCCGTGACATACGTGCCGATGGCGCCGTTGTAGAGCAGGTCGACC
>JANNJB010000333.1:0-6183 GCA_031405615.1 Vicinamibacteria bacterium
GCCGAATCCTCCGGGGCCTGATGGACTCTGTGGTGGTGGCGGCCCCGGCCCTGGCGCTTTCGATTCTGATCCGGGTGTCCTGGGGCAGCCCGGTGCCGCCTCCCTCCTCCTTCTCCATCCTCGACCTGACCATCGGACGCATCCTCACCTCGGGCTGGACGCTCGCCGGCACGGTCTTGCTCTCCGGCCTGTCGGTTGTCGCGGCCATCGGCCTGTGGCGGGAGCCGTCGATCCGGCTCCGGATCCAGGGTGCGCTCATGTGGATCTTCGCCTTCGGCCTGATCGTCGCCAATCCCTATCACTACTCGGTCGAAGACCTTCCGCGTTTGTCCGTATTCGCCTGGCCGGCGCTCCTTCCGCTGGCGCTTTCGGGTGCGGGATTCAAGCGCTCGCCTGCGCCCGAGGCGCGGCCAGGGAGGGACGGACTCCGCACCGCCGCTGCCGTCCTCGCTCTCCTTGCGTGCCTCGGGCTGGTCGCGGCCACCGACCCCTACGAGCGGGCGCCCTTCCCTCGCACTCCGGACGCGGTGGCCCTCGTGGGCCGCCTGCGCGAGTCCGCGAAGACCGCCCGCGCCCTCGACCAGGGCGAAGTGTTCGAGTTCGACCCGCTCGCGCCCCGGTACGCGGAGCCGATCACCGAGAGGTTCAACCTGACCGAAGGCCGTCGTCAGCGTTGGTTCCTCTACAAGGGGTTTGGCGTTGGCGCGGCGTTTGCCTCCGGCATCCCTGAGTTCCGCGGCGAGGCTCACTTGCTCTTGCCCCTGCTGGAACCGCGGACCCTGACCATGAGACTCGACCTGCAGATCCAGGCGGGAGTGACCGCAGCGGTAAGCGTCGGCGGCCGGCAGATCGCCTCGGTTACTTCCGGAACACCCAGCCATACTTTCGAGGTGCCCGCCGGAGTGCTGATCCGCGGCGACAACATCCTCAAGATCCTCACACCCCAGGACGCACTCGTTCGCCTGATGCGATTCGAGGCGCGAGTCAAAGCTCCGAAGAACCCGCAGGGCTAGGAACTAGCTGGGGACCGCAGTGTCGCCCTCCGACACCGCACCTTGGCAGGCTGCGTCGAAGTCGGCGACGGCGGCGGCATCGCGGTTGGACGCGACCAGGCGCCGGGCGGCTCCATGAAGGCGCCGCAGACTCGCAAGAATCGAAGCGCGAGCGGACTTCGCCGCCTCGAAGCGGGTCGCGGACTTCTGACATGCGACCCCGAGGCGGACAAGGGCGTCGATCGTTTCGGTCACTTCTGGGGCGGGGGCCGCGATCTGCCGCATTTCGGCGAGGCGTTTCTGGGAGCGGCGGAGCTCGACGGGATCGGCCGCGGTTAAAAGCCCCAGCATCGTCCGGTCGAGATTGGTCGCCTCGTTGGCGAGGCGAGCTACCGCGAGGCGCATGCGATCCGACAAGGCGCCCGGCCCCAACTTCGCCGCGATCTCCTCCGAAGCGCTCACGAACTCGGACGGCGACGCGGGCATTGGAGTAGATATCGACTCGGCTGGACCGACGAGGGATGGGGTGGACGGTGTCCAGGCTCGACGCAGAAGGGACGTCCACCAGGAGTCGCCCGACGCCTCGAGCGCTTTCGCGAACTCTCCCGCCGAGGACCATCGCGCGGAAGGCTCCTTGGCGAGGCACCGCCGAACCGCTTCGTCGAGAGCGGCGGGCAGTTCGCTCACGTGATCGCGCAGGCGCGGAGGCTCCTTTGAGAGGTGCTGCCTCAATATGTCGCTCGCCGTGCGGCCGGTGAAGGGCGGCCTTCCGGTGAAGAGTGTGAAGGCCAAAGCGCCCATCGAGTAGATGTCAGAGCGGATGTCCACGTCAGCCCGCCCGGACGCCTGCTCGGGCGACATGTAGTGCGGGGTGCCGATCACGGCGCCCTCGGTGGTGAGCGAGGAGGGCGACGAAAGACCCTTGGCCACACCGAAGTCCGTGAGCCGCACCACGCCCTTGGGCTGCTCCAGGAGGATGTTCTCCGGCTTGACGTCACGATGGACGACTCCGCGACCATGCGCGTAACCGAGGGCCTCCGCAAGCTCGGCAAGAACCCGAACCGCCTCGCCGGTCTGAAGCCGTCCCTCGCGCAGCAGCCTCGACGAGAGGGGCTCGCCCTCGACGTAGCCCATGACGAAGTACAGCAGGCCATCATCCTCACCGAAGGTCAGAAGGGGAACGATGTTTGGATGGGAGAGTTGAGCGGCCGTCCTCGCCTCCCGGCGGAAGCGCTCGGCAACGTCAGAGGATCGAGCGCGGTCGGGCGGGAGCACCTTGATCGCCACCAACCGGTCGAGCGCCGGCTCGCGCGCGAGATAGACCGAGCCCATCCCGCCCCGGCCGAGGAGGCGTTCAAGATGGAACGAGTCTTCGACTGCCGCCTGAAGACGCTCACGGAGCGCGTCGCCGTCTCCGGTGCCCGGCCGGACCGAATCCCCGCACGACGGGCAGAACCGCGCGCCCGCGGGCACAGGTGTCGAGCAGGCCAGGCAGTTCAAAGTTCAAAGTTCCAGACTCGTTTGAGCGAGTGTAGGAGCGGCCCGAAGAGGCCGTCAACGAGGGGGCCAAGAAAAATCCCAAAAAACTATTGACAGTCTTTCTCGATTGTATTAGTGTACCGATACAGTGAGTCAACAATGACACCACCCAAAACCGACCCCTGGACGAATCGGATCGCGGTGCAGCCCGCCGATCCGCGGCCGATCTGGAGCCAGATCGAGGAGGGCCTGAGGCGCATGCTCGCCTCGGGCTCGTTGTCTCCCGGGGACACCGTGCCCTCGGTGCGTGAGCTGGCAACCGACCTGCGCATCAACCCCGCCACGGTCTCGAAGGCCTACCAGCGACTCGTTGGCGCCGGGCTTCTGGAGGTGCGCCGGGGGGATGGAACTTATGTGTCGGCGGTCCCGCCCGCGGTGCGCAAATCGGAGCAGACCCGAATGATCCGACAGGCCGCGATGAACTTCGCGTCGGTCGCCATCACCCACGGCGCGGATGTGACGACGGCGCACGATGCGCTCGGCGCGGCATGGGACGAATTGAGCAGCAACCAGGAAGGAGAGCGGCGATGACGGGCGAAACCGTGGTCCGGGTGGAGAACCTCTCGGTCAGATACAACAGGAATCTGGTCCTCGACCAGGTGTCGATCGACGTGGCGCGCGGTTCGGTTTTCGCGCTCCTCGGCCGCAATGGCGCCGGCAAGTCCTCGCTCATGCGCTGCCTGCTTGGCCTGCAAAAGCCGACCTCGGGCCGCGTCATGCTTTTCGGCGAGGACGTGTGGCTCCATCGAGCCCGGTTGGCCTCCCGAGCGGCGTACGTGCCGGAGACCTCGGACGCGCCGGGCCAGCTGCGCGTGCGCGATGTCGTTGCGTTCCATGAGTCGATGTACCCGACCTGGGATCGCGCGGCCGTGCGGGCCCGCCTCACCCGAGTCGGAGTTCCCGAAGCGGGCACCATCTCCTCCCTGTCAAAGGGTCAGCGCGCACTCTGCACACTCGCCCTCGCTCTGGGAAGCCGGCCCGAACTCCTCATTCTCGACGACCCCACCCTCGGGCTCGACGTGGTAGCGAGGAACGACTTCTTCTCGGACTTCATCGGTGAACTCGCCGAACGCGGAACCACCGTCATCCTGACCACCCACGACCTGTCCGGCGTCGAAGGCATCGCCGATCGCGTGGGGATCCTTCAAGGTTCGCGTCTCGCCCTCGACGAGGAGGTCGAGAAGCTCAAGGTAGAACGCGGACAGTCGCTCGAGCAGATCTTCACCGAAATAACCCGCGGTCCGGGGAGGCAGTCATGAAAAAGATACTTGCGGTCGCACGGCTCGATTGCCGCCGTTTCGGTTTCGGGCTCACCTCGGCGGCGCTGGTCGCCGGTCTCCTGCCCTCCCTCGCCAACGGCCTCGGGGCGCCCGTCGAGACCGCGACTATCCTGACCGCAGCGTTTCTGCTGGTCGGGGCGACGTGCGGGGGCTATTTCGGTACCGACTTTGCCGAGGGCCGCTCCTCTTTCTTCTTCGCCCGCCCCCTTCCCACCTGGGCCCTTATCGCGGGGGCGCACCGCCGCCCTTCTGACTCTGGCCGGCGTCGCCTTCCTTGCCTTCATGGCTTCGAACTGGATCTCGAGCACCGAGGCCGGTTGGACGCCGTGGATCCTCGAAAAGCGACACGCGTATGCGCTCGGAATCGGCTGGTCGGTGTCCCTTTTCGTGAGCCTCGGAATCGCGGCCCGGGCGCGGGATCCCCGGGGGCGGAGCGGCATTCGCAGCGCGATCGTGATTCCGTTACGCATGAGCGCATCCATCGCCGCCTTCTTCGTGATGTTCGGCCTTTTCGCGGACCTGGTCCTTCGCGCGTACATGGGCACCTCCCGGCCCATAGAACTTTTCTTCTGGTCCTGGGCGATCGCGAGTCTGGTTGCGAGCTTTGTGGCGATAGCGTGGGGACGGACGGAGCGCCTGCGAATCGCGCGTCTCCAGAACCTCGTCATGGGCGTCCATTTCGTGCTGGTGTCGCTGGTCGTCGCCGCCGCATGGTCCTACATTCTTCACCCCGGTCCCGAGGCGATCGACAAGGTCGTCGCCGCCTGGGGTTCGGCCTCCGCAGACGGACGAGCCGCGTTCGTCTCCACCATTGTGAATCGCGGGGATGGGAAGGCCTTTGAACCCATCTTCGTTCTCGATGTCGCATCGGGCCAGGCGGTTCGGCTCAACGCCGATAGGTATGACGGGCCGTGGACTTCGGCCGATGGCTCGACCATGGTCTGGAGCGAGGCGACACCGTTCTTCTTCCGGCCGTTGTGGCGGCGCCTCGGCGGAGAAACTACCTTCCGGGTTCGCAGCGCTTCAGGTGAGGTCAGCCCTCTCCCCATGCCCAGCAAGGCCCCGGACTACCGGAGCGCCAGAGATTTGTCGAGGTTCGGGGGAGTCATCGGCTCGGTCCTTCCGGCCCCTGACGGTGACGTCTTCGCGATTCACTGGGACCGACATCTGACCTTTACGTCGCGCACTCGCGGCGAGTTGTCGGATATCAACTTCGGAGCCGGTGCTCGACCGTACGTCATACGCACGTCGTTGTTCAGGCCGTCGGGCGACCTTCGCATGGCTATCGTGCGTCGCGACGCCGTGGGCGAGCAGAGCCTGGAGTTCGTGGACATCGAGCCGAAGTCAGGTGCTATGAGGGTCCTGGGCTCGATGAAGGCGGAAACCATCGGCTGGTTCCTGTTCGACTCGACGGGCGATCGAGCGCTGATGACATCCGGCGTGCGGCCGGGCCGCGGGAGCAGCGTTGTCCTTATCCACCTGAACGGAAGCCCGGGGGGAGTCGAGACAACCACGCTCCTCACCGACGTGTTTTTTCCCAGACCCAGGTTCATGAGTGATGGCCGAATTGTCGCCTCGAGCCGGGCCTCGCTTGGCGTCCCGTACCAAGCCTCCCTTTCGATCTTCTCACCGGAGGGCAAGCCGGTTCTCAGTATCCCGACGTCCGTCGGCCATTCGGGTTTCATCGGCGCCGAAATGTTTCCCGGAGTCCTGGCCATGACCTCGGGCGGGCATGATGTCGCGACGACGCTGCTCGACACCACCTCGGGAAAGGTTCTCCGCGAGATCCCGGGCCTCAGGGCTCAGAATTTCTTCGCGAGCGCACCGCCGCCAGGGAGCGCCGCGGCCCGTCTCCTGCAATCGGGGGACGGCAAGCTCTACGAACTGCCTTCGTTGGACGCGGCACCCCGGCTGCTCCTGCCCTTGACCAGTCGATAGAACGCCTCCCCAAAGAAGGGCGCACGGCTCATGGCGAGACGAAACGGTTTCACGCTGGTTGAATTGTTATGCGTGGTGGGAATCGTCGGGGTGCTGACCGCGATCGCGATCCCCGCGCTCGCCCGCGCGCGAATATCGGCGAACGAGGCCTCCGCGATCCAGTCCGTTCGGGCCGCGGCTCAGGGGGGTTGTTCGCCTTCGAGACCAGCGATAAGCCAATCGGGATACCTCCGCGGGTGTACGGCCAGCGTCTATTGGGCGACGCCGCTGGTTCCGAACAAGACGGGCGTACGGGGGTTTGGCAGCGACGCCACGGGCCTCATCTGCTTCACTACCGACGGCTCGATCCCCAACATGAGGAACTGCCCCTCTCTTCGCTGACCCCTGATTTGCCACCACGGCCGCGGTGGTCAAGGGCCTGGTGTGGATCATTG
>JANNJB010000334.1:0-2887 GCA_031405615.1 Vicinamibacteria bacterium
GCGCATCAACTGGAGCGCCTCCATCAGGTTCTCCTCCGGCGACAAGGTCACCGGATCCGAAGTCATGACGTCGCGAACACGAAAATGGGCAGCCACGGAGCCAGAGCCTATCCGATCTTGCGCTTGCCCCAGGTTGGCGGCGGCGGCTCCTTCATCATGCGATCCACCGGCTTCTCCTTCAGCATGCGGAGCGCTTCCTGCACCGCGCGCTCGAGTTGCGGATCGCGTCCCCCGATCACGTCCTTCGGGAAGTTCTCGACTTCGATGTCGGGGCCGACGCCTTCGTTCTCCACCGCCCACCTGCCGTCGCGGGTGAAGAAGCCGCCGCGGGGTGCGATCATCGTGCCGCCATCGAGGAGGGCCGGGGAATCGGCGGTGTGAACGAGACCGCCCCAGGTGCGGGTTCCGACGAGCGGACCAAGTTTGCGCCGTTTGAACATGTACGGCATCAAGTCGCCGCCCGAGCCCGCCATTTCATTGATGATCATCACCTTCGGTCCCCAGATGCCGGCGGAAGGAGAGGTGAAGGGCACGCGATCGCCGGCCACGTTGTTGAAGTAGCCATCGAAGTCGCGCTGCAGCACGTCGATGATGTAGTCGGCCGCCGAGCCGCCGCCGTTGAAGCGCTCGTCGATGATGGCGCCCTTCTTGTCCTGCTGGGCGAAGTAGTAACGGTTGAAGCTCGTGTAACCGGGCTGCCCGGTGTTCGGCACGTAAACGTAGGCGAGTTGGCCGCTCGAGAGCTTGTCGACCAGACGCCTATTCCCCTCGACCCAGGCGCGGGTGCGCAGGCCCTGCTCGTTCGCCACTGGGACGACCGTGATCTGGCGGGAACCCGTCATCGAGGGCTGGGAGTTCACGGTGAGCACGGTCTGGCGGTTCGCAGTCCCGTCGAGCAGGCGATGGATGTTGTCGGGAGCGATCAGTTCCATCCCGTTCACCGCGAGGATGTAGTCGCCCACGGCGACATTGAGACCGGGAACACCAAGGGGAGCGCGCAGGTCGGGGTTCCAGCTTTCGTTGTCATAGATCCGGGTGATCCGGTACCGGTTGTTCTCGATCGAGAAATCCGCGCCGAGCAGACCGCCGGGCGAAGGAGGAATTTCCGGCAGCGCGCCGCCGCGCACGTAGGAGTGGCCGACCGCGATCTCCGCGCCCATCATGTCGATGAGGTAGGTCAGATCCGCCCGATGCATCGCGTGGGGCAGCAACTCGGCGTACATCTGCTTCACTTTCGGCCAGTCGGCGCCGTGCGCGTTCTGGACGTAGAGATAGTCGCGCTGGTTGCGCCAGCCTTCGTTGAACATCTGCGTGAACTCGGCGCGAGGGTCGATGTTCATCCGCAAGGTGACATCGAGCCGGCCCTGGCCCGCGGTCGGCGGGGTCTTGTCCGCATCGACCAGGAAAAGTGAAGGCCGAGCCTCAGGCCCTGCTGCGGCTGGCGGCCCTCCGGGTCCGCCACCTGCGCCGGGCGTCCGGTACAGGAGCTTCTTTCCGTCGGCGCTGAGATCGTATTCGGCCACGCCGCTCACAAACACCACGGTCTTCCGGTCGCTCAGCTTGTAGCGATGCAGCGTGTTCCCGCGGGCGCCGCTTCCCGCATCGGGCGCTTGCAGGTAGTAAACGTGCCCGGCCAGACCGGCCTGAAGCGAGGCGTACTGGCGTTCGGGCACACCGGGCACCGAAACGATGCGCTGCTGCAGCCCGTCGAAGTCGATCACAACGTTGACCGGGGCCGCGGCCGGGGTAGGCGCTGCGGCAGGAGTCGCATCGGGAGCCGGCGACGCGGCGGGCGAGGGAGAGGCCGGAGCGCGCGGCGAATCGCCGGCTGCCTTCTCGTCGTCGCTCTCGGGCAGGAGCGGGCTCGCTTCACCCTTCTTGAGAATCGCCAGGTAGAGGCCGAAGTTCTCCTCGCGGTCGTAGGAGGTCATGTCGAGCCACTGCGAGCCCAGGCCGAAATCGGTCGAGGCCAGGAACCACAGGTACTTCCCGCTCGCGTCCCACACCGGGAACATCGCGTCGGCGAGGCCGTCGGTGATCTGCTTCTTCTCGCCGGTCTCGACGTTCGCCACGAAGATCGCGCGATAGAGCGTGTTGAGCCGGGCCGAGTACGCCACCCACTTCGAGTCCGGGCTCCAGGTGGGATTGAGAGTCCGCTGCGGCACCGCCCAGGGATCGTTGCCGACGAGCTTCGGCTGGCCGCTCGCCACATCCATCACCCACACGTTGAAGTCGGTGTCGGTGTAGAGGATCTTCTTCGAGTCGGGCGACCAGGACGGCGTGTAGTAGTGCTTGGCGTTCTTGATCGGGATCTCGCGCGGGGCGGCGATGCCGTCCTGCGACTCGATCACCAGGGCATATTCCCCGGACTTGTCCGAGAAGTACGAGATCGACTTGCCGTCGCGCGACCACGCGGGCTGGCGCTCGGCGGTGGCCGCGGAATGCGTGATGTTGCGGATGTCGCCCTTCTCCGCGGGGATCGTGAAGATCTCGCCGCGCGCTTCCGCCACCACACGCTTGCCCGTGGGCGAGAGGCCGACATTCGTCATGCGGGCGGTGACGTCGTCCCAGCGCGGCATCATCCAGGGGAAGTCGCCCACCGCGCGGATGGTCACGATGCGCGACTTCGCCGTCTTCGGGTCGAGTTCGTGGATGTAGCCGGCCTGCTCGAACACCACCACGTCGGCGCGTCCGTCGATCGTCTTCACGTCGAAGGGACGGCACCGAGGTCGCCCGGCAGATGCGCGAGCTGGAAACCGAAGGCCAGCAGTCCATCTTGATCGCCGTGACCGCCTACTGCACCGCCGAGGATCGGCAGCTGTGTTTGCAAGCGGGCATGGATGCCTTTGTCGGGAAACCGCTGACGCCGGAAAAACTTCGCAAGGTG
>JANNJB010000335.1:0-2272 GCA_031405615.1 Vicinamibacteria bacterium
CCCTCCTGGACGAACTGCGCGAGCAAACGCTGCTTCTCATTCCCGATCTCACTGTCGATCCAGGGCCCGAGACTGAGATTCGAGCCCGGTGGAGCCTCGGCAGGCAGGCCGTTGATCTGATACTCGATTCCGGTGAGGATCCAGACCGGTCCCACCCGCACCACAAACTCACCCGATGCCCGTTCACCTGCGGGAACCTCCTGGAAATCGACGTCGACATCCCGATACCCGCGCTTCACGTAGTCGGACTCGATGGCCGACAGCGTTTCCTCGATCGCCTCCTGGGACAGCCCTTCGTCCTCGAATCGCGAGCGGGCTTTCGCTTTCGCGTCCTCTCCCAGCAGGCCGAGATTCAGGTCGAAAGGCAGGCCGGGGCTCACGAAGAAGACGAGATCCCCATCGACGCTCACCGTCTTGACCTGCGCCCGATAGTAAGCACTCTTCCAAAGCTGGCTCAAGAGGTCCTCCTTCCAGCGGTCGAGCGTCTCGACGGTCAATTCATCGCCTCGCTCAGCCGGTGACTTCGGGGCAGGCAGTGTCGTGGGCCAGCCATCGATTCGCGACGACACCAGCGTTTCGGGCTTCGCGTGCAGCACGCGGATCCTCAGGTCACGGACAAAACCAAGATAACGCGATGGCGCAACTCCGGGCTGGGGCTCGATCACAGCGGTCGCTCGCGGATAGGCGTTGGCCCGAAGCCACTCCGTCATCCGGGTCGAGGCGTCCATCAGCGCGCTTTCCCGGAACGGTTCGCGGGCCCGCAGGCCGGAGGCGCGAGCGAGCGCCTTCGCGAGCGAGCCATCAACGGGGACATCGGGTCCGGACCCGTTTGACGGCGTCACGAACAGGATCTCGCCCACCCGCGGCGTCTCCGCGACGTGGAAGATCAGGCGGAGACGGCCGTCCGCTTCTTCCTCCTGCTCCACTGACACCTCGTCAAAGAGGTCCATCGCCGAGAGAAGCAGGACGCTCGATCGGATCTTCTCGGGGTCGCCTGGTTCTCCGGCTTTGATCGTCAGGTACCGGGCGATCGTGGGATCGCTCGCGCCTCGCAGTTCAACGGTCGAAAGCACAGGGTAGGCGGCCTGGGCCAGAGCGTTGGTCGGGGCCTGGCACAAGGGGATGAGCACGGCCAACGAGATGCGAAGGACGAGCGCCTTCATTTTCGGCCCAGAACGAACCGTGTCCGGACATCGGCGCCGAACCCGTCCGGGTCCTCCCATGTCAGGATCAGTGAAAAGCGATTGGTGAGGGAGTATTCGGCGGTCACGGCCTGTTCGCCCGTGCCTCCTAAGTCCCTCGAATAGAGGATCTCCCAATCGCGTCCGACCCTCTTGCCCAGGGTCACCCGCGCTCCGCCTCGATTCAGGAAGCCTTTGTTTCCGAGGTCGATAGAGAAACGAGAGAGGCCGACACCCTGGGCAACCCTCCCGGTTATCGCCTCCTCGACCACCGAGGAAGCGAGCGAGTTGACGCCCCCAGCACCCAGTGTCTTGAAGTCAGTGACGGAGCCGCTCGTATTCGCTACATCGTTCTCGTTTCCTCCGGTCAGAAGGCTCGCAATCTGCGGGGAAGTAAGCGGCGGATCCGACGTGATCCTCGTCGACACACGATCGAGCGTTCCGTTCGCCTGCAGGGTGAGCCGGTGTGTGCGCACCCTGGTATCGGCTTCGATGTCGAAGACGGGATTGATCTGCCGGGGGTTCGAGAAGTGAGCGACCCCTTTGCGGACTTCGTAGGTGTTTCCCCGGAAGAAGACCTTGCCCCGCTCGATTTCGACGCGGCCCATCAGCTGCGGCTCAACCGGCGATCCGGTGAGCGTCAGGTCCGCCGAGGCCACGAGTTCGGCGAGGTTGTTGTCGAGCCGCAGTGTGCCCGGAGCCTTGATGGCGATGTCGAGATGCATGGGCGAGGCGCTGAAGCTGGTCGGGCCGCGGGAGACCGCCCTCGACTCTCCCTGCGATCCGAGAAGCTCCGAAGCGATCGTGTACTTGCGCGTCCAGTGGGCCTTCGAGACCACGAGGTTGCCGGTAAGCCAGTGGGTCTGCGTGGTCCCTTGGAGACGCAGCGCGCCGTCGAAAGTGGAGCGCAGGCCCTCGGGATAACGCAGGCCAAGCGACGTGCCGTTGAGCATGAAGTCGAACGAGGCGGGCACCGCGCCGCCAAAGCCCATCTGCCCGGATACGGTCACGCGTCCGCCGCCAAAACGGCCCTCGAGTCCGGCGACCCTGGCCTGGGTTTCGTTGAAGACCACGCGTCCATTCAAGCCGTC
>JANNJB010000336.1:0-1797 GCA_031405615.1 Vicinamibacteria bacterium
CCATCTTGTCGAGCCTGGATTCGATCCAGGCCGTGAATGTTCGGTCCTGGCCGGCCTTGGAGTACTCAGGCAACGTCATTTTGTGCAAGCGCTCTATGGGCCACTCCTTCAGGAAGGCATCCCAAACGTCCTGTGATTCCAACAAGTCCTTCTGCATGTTGTCCCCGCTCCGAAGAATCGGTTCCCGACACTTGCCGATTCGAGGAGGAGAATACCGGATCGTCAGCCTACTGCCCGATTGTGCGGGCGGGGTAGAAACTTTTCGGACGCCTGATTTCGAGAGGACCCGATTCGGCGGGGGCCTGTCGGATGCTCGCGCCGTGCCAAACGCCAGCTCCATCGCCGAAAGCTTCGTGCGAACCGGCGGGGTACGATTTGTCATCTGCTCCCCGCTCGACACGCCTCACGGCCTCGGGCGGGGTTATTGTTTTGTGGGCCTTTGCGTTGGCCTCCGAACCCCCGGTCAACGGAGTGGCTCCTCGCAATGACGGTTGGTTTGGGTTCACGTTGCCGCTTCTAGCTCTTCGACGGTGGTAATGGGCAGGGCACTGGAGGCAGCCTCCCTGAACCTGCACAAGGCGTTCGCCAGCCGCATCTGGCGCGGCGTCTTGCACTCTGGCGCGAAGAGCCGCGGGCTGGCGACGAGAATGGCGGCACAGCGGGCGCGGGACGTGGCGACGTTGAGGCGGTTCAGGCTGAAGAGGAATTCCATGCCGCGGGGGGCGTCCTCGGGGCGTGACGTCGCCATCGAGTAGATGACGATCGCGGCTTCCTGGCCCTGGAACTTGTCGACTGTGCCGACGCGGCCGCCGGTCGCGGTCAGACGTTCCGTGAGCCGGCTGACCTGGGCGTTGTAGGGGGCGACCACGAGGATGTCATCGCCGGTGACGCGTGCAGCCTGGCCCTTCTCGTTGATCCACTTGCAGGAGCCGTCCGTGAGCCGTGAAACCAGGGCCGCGATCGCGTCGATCTCCTCCTCTGACGAATTGCGGTTGCCGTCGTGCGGGACTTCGAGGAGGCGGAGGCCGCTGCCGTCGAGGTCGGGCGTGCCCGTGAGGACTTGGTTTTCGAGGCCGGGCTTCGACGTGAGCTTGCCTTCGTAGAACAGTTCGGACGTGAAGGCGGCGATGCTGGGGGCGAGGCGCCACGTGACGGGGAGGAAGATGCCGCGGTCCCTGGGGATGGTGAGGTGATCGCCGAGCATGTGGCCGAGGGCCGAGGCATCGACGCCTTCCGGATGAGAGCCCTTCTTCGGCTGCTCGAGCTGCTGGGGGTCGCCGAGGAGGACGACGCGGCTTGCCGCGTGGGAGGCCGAGAGGACATTGGCGAGGGACATCTGGGCGGCCTCGTCGATGAACAGCACGTCGACGGACTTCGCGAAGTCTTCGCGCGCCCACAGCCAGGCCGTTCCGCCGACCACGTTGGCGGTGCGGTCTTGAAGTGCCTTCAGCGCCTCTGAATCCTTGGGGAGCCGCACGATTCGTGGGTTCGCCCCCTGCAGTTGATCCTCGGTTCCCATGTGCGCGACCGCGATGGGATCGTTCGCAGGGTAGGTGGGAAGTGGGCACCGGCTTTCGCCGGTGTGACGGATGGGGGGCAGGTCGAGCACCGCATCGAGCAGGTTCAGCACCACCTTGTGGCTGGTGGCCATGACCCCGACCTTCTTCCCCTGCTTCACGAGGTCGCGGATGATCGTGGCGCCGGTGAACGTTTTGCCCGTGCCGGGCGGGCCCTGGATGGCGAGGACGCCGTCTTCCATGTCGCCCACCGCGCGAACCGCGAACTGCACCGCCGTCT
>JANNJB010000337.1:0-5036 GCA_031405615.1 Vicinamibacteria bacterium
CTCCTCGCTGCCGTCTAGGGAGCGGTACGCCACCGCCACCTCCGCTCCGCTGTCGACGATGATCCTCTCCGCGGAAGCGCGGCGATCCGCGAAGGGCGTTCGCTCGACGGGGGCGGACGGTGCTGCCTCCTTCGGGATCTGCGGCGTTCCTGAAAGCATCACCATCATGGCCAGCAACGAAGAAATCGGTTTGATCACGAAAAACCTCAGCGAGGCGATGCTACTCCGACCCGGAACAGAGTGGCCGCCCATTCCCATTCCCCGCCCGGACGCTCGTACACCTCGACCCGCTCCACCGATGTTCCGTCCATCAGGGACCTGAAATCGAGGCCGGGCGAGCGCGGCCCGAGTATCGCGAAAACGGTCCCCTTTAGTGCCTCGGCCGCGACCGCTTCGCGGGTGGCGGATGTCGCGAAGTCTCCCTCGACGATGGTGACACGGGGATGGCGGGCAAGGAGAACGGCGAGGCTCGTGGACAGGGTTCTCGTGCCTCCTGTATCAACGAAGACGAGGGCTGGGCCAGCCTCACTCTCTTTCTCAAGCCGCAGGGCGGCCTCGCGCACGCCGTAGCCCGAGGGCCATCCGGTGACGAGCTGGTGGCGGTCGTCGGCGGGAAACGGCGCGCTCGACGGATCCTTGAAGAGCTGGATGTCGAAAAGGAGACCCTGAAGAGAAATCGCGAGAGCGAGGGCGAGGGCGGCCACGCCCGCTCGCCCGGTGGTCAGGCGGGCGCACACCGCGTCGATTCCCCCCGCAATCAGGATCAGGAGAGGCGGAAGGGTGGGCAGGATGTATCTGGCGGACCACGGCTCGGACAGCAGTGCGAAGAGGACAAGGGGAAGGACAAAGGAACCGCCGAGCCACAAGGCCCGACCATCCCGCAGCCAGGCGAACGCCGCCGCGCCGGCCAGCAGAGCCGGAATCCCGAAATAGGAGTGGAGCCAGCCCGCGATGTCGCGAAGAGTCGCCATCAGCGTCGACACGGGGAGATCCGGATCGGCTAGATGCTGAGAGACGATCTCTCCGCTGTTCGCGGCGAAGAACCACAACATCGGCGAGGCGCAGACGAGGGTTGCGGCCATCGCCAGCGCGCAAGCGGCGAGGGACGAGCGACGGTCCTTCGCGAGCGTGAGCGCGGCCATGGGGACCGCGGGCAGAAACAAGAGTGCTGCGACCTTCGAGACGATGGCGAGAGTCGAGGCGGCCACAAGGCCGACCCACGGCCCGAGACGCCGCGGGTCGTGGATGAGGCCGCAGGCCGCGAACATCACACCGGCGACGGCGGCGGCAAGAAAACCATCCGAGAGAGCGAGGCGGTCGTAGACCAGGGCGAAGGGGCTCAACACGTAAAGCACACCCGCGATGAGTCCCGCCCTCGTTCCGAACAACCGGCGGGAGAGGAGCATTGTGGAAACAAGAGTCAGCGCCCCGGCCATGACCGCGATGAGGCGGGCGACCCAGAGGCGGTCCTCGAAGGGAAGGGCAAGGCCGTAGGTCGCGACCGCGAGCAGCCGACCTGAGCCAACCGGCCTCAGGATCCGTCCTTCTTCCCACAAACGCTCCGCCCACTGGAGGTGAACCGCCTCGTCGAGGAAGATCGGCAGCGTCCCGAGGCTCCCGATTCGCGTCGCGAAGTAGACGGCCAGCACGAGGCCCATCGCCGGGAATCGCGACGGGCTCTCACGCTGCGAGCCCGGATCAGGCGCGTTCGACATGGGTCCTACGATAGCCCCGCCCGGAAGCGGGGATCGGTCTACATCTTCTTCTTCAGGGTCGGCGGCGGCGCCACGACGGAGGCGGGGATCGTGTCCTTGGGAAGAGGCTTGCGAGGGAAGAGTTCGTCGCGATTCGCGGTGTGGTACACGAGCGACGCGATGACGGCTGCGGCCTGCATCATGTCCTCGCGCTGGATGCGGTCGTAGGTGTCGAGGTTCGTGTGATGCGTGCGGGTGTCGTAGTCGGCCTCGTCCTGGATCATCTGGAAGCCGGGAAGCCCGACGGCATCGAACGAGAGGTGGTCGGTGCCCCCGGTGTTGCGGATGCTGACCGTGGTGGCGCCGAGATCGGCAAAAGGCTCGATCCAGGACTCGAAGATCGGGACCGCTGCGGTGTTCTGCTGCGCCCAGACGCCCCGGACCTTCCCTGTCCCGTTGTCGAGGTTGAAATACGCCGCGAACTTCGAGTGGTCGGGCTTGAGCGTGATCGGGCCGGTCGGCCCGCGCATGAAGGAGGGAAGGCCACGCGCGTCGGGGGCGGCGGGCGGACGGGCCCCGAAGTGTTCGCGGACGTAGGCGGCGGAACCGAGAAGCCCCTGCTCTTCACCGCTCCAGAGGCCGATCCGGATGGTGCGCTTGGGCTTCATGTCCTTCAGGATGCGCATGACCTCCATCGCCACTGCGGAACCCGCGGCGTTGTCGGTGGCTCCGGTGGCGCCGTGCCATGAATCGAGATGGGCGCCCACCATGACGATCTCGCTCTTCTTCACGGGATCGGAGCCGGGGATCTCCGCAATGGTGTTGTAGGCATTGACATCGTCATCGTGAAAGCGGGCGCGTACGTCGAGTTCGAGTTCGACATCGAGCTTCTTGTCGATGAGGCGGGCGATCCGGTTGAAGTGTTCGGCGGCCATCACGAGGGCCAGCGGACCCGGATCCTCTTCCTTCTGGCGTGAACCGCCGCCGCCGATTCGGATCATGTTCGCGTCCAGGCTCGAAGCCTCGACGGTGGCGAGGACTTTCTCCTTCGCAAGGAACTCACGCAGCGTCCGCTGAAACGCGAAGCGGCGTCCAAAGGCCTGCGGGTCGGGCGCGGCGCCGGGCGCGGCGCCGGGAATCACGCGGGGCCGGGAGAATTCGAAGCGGCTCACGTCCCGAAGTTCGTTGTCGTCGTAGCGGTCGAAGAGAACGGCGTCGGGCGCTTTCAGGTCGCGGGCCTCTCCGATGAGCACGATCGCGCCCTCAAGCTTCCCCTTCCACTTCTCGAGGTCCGCCTCGGACTCGAGCCGGCCGGCCCGGACCACCTTCCCTCGCACCGCGCCACTCGTGCCCGGCGTCCAGGCCTTGGGCAGAGCGATGAGCGCCGTCGCCGGCCCCTGGGGCGAGACCAGCGTCACGGAAGACCTGTCGAAGGACCAGCCGCGCCCGAAAGGTCCCCACGACTGGAGATGGGCGTTCGCCATGCCCCAATCCTCGAGCTGCTTCCGCGTCCATTCGTTCGCGGTCTTGAGCTGCGGCGACCCGGTGAGACGCGGGCCGATCACGTCGGTGAGCTGCCTCAGGGTTTCCATCACCTGGGAGTTGGCGCCAAGGGCCTCGTCTCGAATTTTTTGAATGGCCGCGTAGTCGACCTTCTCCTCGGAGAAGGCGGAGGTCGCGACGAAGGCGGTGAGCGTCGCGATGGTTAGGAATCTCATTTAACGAGGTCTCCAAACTGGGCTTTGATGTCTCGGGCGAACTCCGCGATTCCTTCCTGCCAGGGAGGCAGAACGATCGACGGCTGCTGGATTGTACGCAAGACCGAATACCTCGGGCGCGGAGCAGGTCTTGGAAACGCCGAGGACGGGACCGGGAGGACCGCGGTCTCCATCTTGAGTTCCTTGAAGAAGCAGGTGGCGAGATCGAACCAGGAAGCGCCCTCACCCGCGCCCGCGAGGTGATACGTCCCAAACGCCCGGGTGTCGATGAGAGTGAAGATCGCCCGCGCCAGATGCGCCGCGGAAGTAGGTGAGCCCAGGACGTCGTTGACCACTTTCACTTCCTTGTGCTTGAGGGCGAGGAAGTAGAGGGTCTTGGGAAAATTGTTCCCCAAGGGCTCGTAAACCCACGCTGTCCGAACCACGTAGTGCCGTGGGTTAATCTGCCGAACGGCGACCTCTCCAGCGAGTTTGCTGCGGCCGTAGGTCGAAAGCGGCGCGGGCGTATCGAACTCGTGGTACGGCGTCTGCTGCCCGCCGTCGAAAACGTAGTCGGTCGAGACGTGCAGGATCGCGGCGCCCGACTCGCAGGCGGCAAGGGCTAGATTTCTCGGACCGAGACTGTTGGCCGTGAACGCCGCGTCGGAATCGACCTCGGCGCAATCCACTTCATTGAACGCCGCCGCGTTCAGGATCAGGTCCGGGCGATGTGCGGAAACTGCCTCGCGAACCCCCACGAGGTTCGCGATGTCGAGATCCTTATGGGTGAGCGGCACGATCGAATGGCCCTGATTGCGTGCCTGGATCTGCCGCCCCAACTGGCCCGCCGCGCCGGTGAGAAGGATCTTCATCGCTCCGGATACCGCGGAAGGCGGCCCATCAGTTCAGCGAGGGGAAGGGCGCTTCGGTCGCGGGCCGAGAGGGTCGGCTCCGTCACCGGCCAATCGATGCCGATCGCGGGATCGTTCCACAACACCGTGATTTCGTCCTGCGGATCGTAGTAGTCGGTGCACTTGTACTCGACGTCCACCACGTCCGAGATGAAAACGCCGGGCAGGTTCGTCTCGGTGACCTTCAAGCCCCTTTTTCCTCGGCAACCAACCGGAGAAGGTACTGGCCGTATTCGTTCTTCGCCATCACCCTGCCCGCTCTTTCGACTTCGTCGAGGCTCAGGAAGCCCATCTTGAAGCCGACCTCTTCGGGGCACGCGACCTTGAGGCCCTGCCGCTCTTCGATGGCCTGGATGAACGTCGAAGCCTGAAGCAGCGACTCGTGGGTCCCGGTGTCGAGCCAGGCCATGCCCCGGCCGAGGATGACCACGTTGAGATCGTCGAGCTCGAGATATTTCCGATTGACGTCGGTGATCTCGAGTTCGCCGCGTGGCGACGGCTTGAGTTTGCTGGCGATGTCGACGACGCGATTGTCGTAGAAGTAAAGACCGGTCACGGCGTAGTTCGACTTCGGCTGTTTCGGCTTCTCTTCCAGGCTCGTGGCCCGGCCCGCGCCATCGAACGCCACCACACCGTAGCGCTCGGGATCCTTCACCCGGTACGCGAAGACGGTGGCTCCCTTATCCCGCTTGGCCGCGGTCTGCAGATCCCGGGGAAGACCGTCGCCGTAGAAG
>JANNJB010000338.1:0-6558 GCA_031405615.1 Vicinamibacteria bacterium
GGCCGCCGATCAGGAACTGCGCAGCGCGCAGTCGGCATGGCTGCGGCTGGGGCCGGTATCGCCCGACGTGCGCAAGCCCTTGCAGGAGCGCTTCGACAAGGCCGTGCGCCGCGTGCTCGACGGCCGTCGCCGTCCCGTCGCGCGCGCCTAAACGGACCGCTGTACGCGGCCTCGGCGTCGTAGACCTTGTTGTTGGTGAGTCGCTGCACGTTTTTGCCATCGAGGTCGGAGGTGTAGATCTCGGAGCCCTTGGGGTAGTCGTTGGGATCCGACCAGGCGCCCTTGGGCAGATCGGTGAGATCGCGGGTGGAGGTCCAGAGGAGTTTCTTGCCGTCGGGGAAATAGAACGAGCAGGCGTCCTCGCCCTTGTCGTTGATCCTCACGATCTTCGAGCCGTCGAGCGTCGTCGTGTAGACATGGTGGGCCTGATCGCCTTCGCGCTTGGCGTTACCGATGAGGCTCTTGTTGTCCGGCGAGAAATAAAACTCCGCGCCCTCACCGAGGTTCGGGACGACCCGGACCGGGAGTTCGGCGGGGGCAGGGGCCGACGCCGGGGCCTGAGCCAGGGCGGCCAGTGGCAGCGCTACGGCGAGCGCGGCTGCGAAGCGGGGCAGTGCGACTCGGAAACTTGTCTTCATGGCTTTTGGGGTGTTCCTTTTGGGACTCTTCTTTGGACGCGTGGGGAAGGGAAAAGGTTTAAGCGCGGCGATAGACCGCGCGCATCATTTCGAAATCGGAGCCGTCGGGGAGAGGGAAGAGAACGCGGAAGAGCTGTTCGTCCGCCGAGACGAGCTGGGAGGTTTCGCGCCAGGTCATGGCCTGGCCGTTCGGCATCGTGGCCTTCCAGAGATACATCATGGTGGCGGCCGCTTCGTCCCATTCGCCTTCGCCCACGTAGATATTGGTGCGCATGTCGTCGACCCAGGTGCCGACATAGCGGCTCGACGCGGTGTTGTAGCCGTAGATCCCGTGGCCCTCGAAGCCCGTGGTGTGGTTCTTGAAATCGGTCACGAGCCACCGTCCGCCGCAGATCAGGCGGCCGATGAGCCGGCCCTTCGAGGCCTGCGGAGCAGCGCCCGGCTGGGGTACGACCGTGATCTCGGCATCCCACTCTCCGACGTCCTTGAGCAGGCGCGCGAACTCGCGTGGAAGTGTGGTTGAAGACATCTGCTCTCCTCAGCGAAGAACGGCTTCGACCTTCGCTATTGTATTAAAGATATAACAATCGGACGGATTCTGGCTATGCCGGAAATCGAACGGGCGCCTGGCAGTCCGTGGTGAAAGTCCGCCGCGGCACCGAGACGAGCGATGCGCCCGGCTGGCAAGGCGCCGAGGAGCCGCGAATATCGGGAATATTCGGGCGACGAGCAACGCAGTCCAGGCGGGATGCAGCGTTCGTCGAATGCCGGCAGACTTTCGCCGCGGGCTGCAAGGGGCGCCCGTTGAGATGGGGGACTTGGAGGGTCGGGCCTACATGCTCCGGACCCGCAGGCCGACGGTGAGGCTCCGGCCACGCGCTGGCGCGAACTGGAAGTGCTCCCGGTAGAACTTGTTTCCGAGGTTCTCGACGTTCACGGTGACGCCGACCGTCTTCCGATCTTTCCGCCAGTCGTAGCCGATGCCGACGCGATGGACCGTGAAACCAGCCAGAGCCGCGAGGTCCTGATAGATGAGGAAGGGCGAGTCTTTCAGGGTCACCGCCACTCTGTCCACCTTCTTCTGGTGCCGGAGGGAGTATTCCGCCCACAAGCCCTCATTTTTGTCCGACACCCTCAGGCCCGCGATGGCCTTTAGGGGTGTGATGTTGTCCTGGGGGGTGTTCGCGATGGACGCGCGGGTCAGCGGGTTCGTGCCTTTGAGGACCTCCCCCTTGTTGTAGGCGCCGTTGGCAAAGACCGAGACGATCGCGGGCCCCTGTTTCCAGGAGGCCTGGACGTCCCCTTCGAATCCCTGGATGCGGACGTCGGCGAAATTTATGGCCTGGGACACGGAACTCGAGGCGGTGAGCGCCGTGATCTCGGTGGAGATGAAGTCCGTGTACTTGTTGTTGAAGTAGGAGAGCGACCCCTGTACCTGGGCGGAGCGGAACTTCAACCCGAGGTCGATGTTGTCGCCCTTCTCGGGGCCGACTTTCACATTGGGCGCGATACTGCCGATGGTGGCGGGGCCCGCGAAGAGAAGCTCCTCGAGATTGGGATGACGGTAGCTCCGACCATAGTGCGCGACGAGGCTCAGCTTGTCCGAGTGCTTGAAGACGACACCGACATCGCCGGTGAAGGCGGTCCGATCGACCTTGTCACCCGCGGGGTTTGGCAGGGTGGTCCGGTCAATCGCGGGAGTGGCGCCTGTGATGACCGCGTCGATGTTGTAGCCGGTCGTGACCTTGGTTTTGACCTTGTAGCCGTCGACCCTCAGGCCCGCGATGAGTCGCACTTTGTTGCTCAGGTCCCACTCGTCCTGCGCGAACACGCCCAGATCCGAGAAGGAGGCGTTGGGCACGCGGGTCGGTTTGGTGACGCTCGGGGGCCCAAGGGGCCGGAGGCTCGGGAGGACCGCGGCCGCGGGTCCGCGGGCGCCGAGGACCACCTGGCCGACGAGGTTTGTCTGCGTGGAACTCGTTCGGTAGTCGGCGCTGTCGTCCTGGTAGAAGGTGAAGCCGGCGGTCAGAACGTTCCGAGGCGACGCGAGGAATGTGCCCTGGACGTCGACGCCCTTGGTCTCCACCTTTTGTCCGGTGTCGGAGTTGATCACCAGCCGCATGATGTTGACCGGGAAGAACGTTCCCGCCGTGGGAGCCGGAAACTGAACCGGGATGTTGACGTTGCGAAGGAGGCGGTCCTGCTCCTGGTAGTAGGCGGACACGGAGAGGTGGCTGAACCACTTGTTGATGGCGCGAGCCTCGTAGCGGGCGGACGCCTTGTCGAGTTTGCTGTGGGGAAGGATGATGCCCTGGAAGAACTGAGGCGGCACGAAATCGGGGAAGCCCACGTCTTCGGCCTCGCGGTGGAAGTACTTCACCCTCAGATTCTGCTTGTCGTTGAGCGCTACCAACGCATTGCCGTTGATGGTCGTGCCGTCGAGGAACGAGGTCGGGATCTCCGTGGAGGTCCGCACGAAAGGCGCGTTGAAGGGATCGGGGAACGCCTTGAAGTTGAAACCGAGCGAATCCGCGGTGTCGGCCTGCCTGAGCGTGCCGCTTGCGAACAACGGCCGGGAGTCATCGAGAACATCGCCATCCTTGCCCCCGCTCTTGTAGTTGTCGAACGACTCCTTGCCGCCTCTAAGGCTGATCGCATACTTCGGGCCGGACATCCCGAGGCCCAGATTGCCGCGGCGGCCGTTCTCGTTCGAACTGTAGTACCCGTTGAGACTGGCGGTGAACCGTGTTTCGTCCGAGAACGTCGGCTGGGCGGTGCGGATGTTCACGGTGCCCGAAAGCGCGTCCGTTCCGTAGAGGACCGATCCGGCGCTGCTCACCACTTCGATGCTCTCGATGCTCGAGGCGTCCACCAGGCCCACCTCCACGCCGGCGCGGTCGGTGGCGGTGCGCGCGTTGTTGAGGCGTTCGCCGTCCACCAGGATCAACACCCGGGTCGAGTCGAGGCCACGCAGGCGCGGCCGCATCTGGAACGGTCCGCTGCCCACCGGGGTCACCCCGGTCGCCTCGATCATGAGTTCGCCCGACGAGGCCGGGTTCGTGGCCGCCATGGTTTCAGGTCCCAGGCTCTCGGCGCGCAGCGGCACCAGCAGAGAGTCGCGCGCGCTGCGGGAAGCGGTGACCGTGACCTCGCTCTGCAGATTGCCGATGGTGAGGGTGAAGTCCACCTGCGCGGTTTCCGACTCCGAGGTCAGCGTGAGGTTGCGAGATCCCTCGGAGAAGCCGTTCGCGTGCGCGATAACGCGGTACATTCCGGCCGGGAGGCCGGTGAAGGTGTAGGCCCCGCTGTCGTCGGCCGTGACGATGGTCAGGCTTCCGGTGGCCAGGTTGTCGAGAGTGATCCGTGCGCCGGGCAGCGCGCCGCCCGCGGAATCCATGGCTCTCCCCTTTATTTCGCCCGCGGATGCGATCGAGCCCAGCAGGCTCGCCGCAAGAACAATCGCCATGCGCGAAGAGGCAATCCTAAGGCTCATATCTTTACTCCTTGTCGAGTGGGGGACGACGGTTGCGGGGAACGATACGTCCGAAACATCCCGTGTGTGCGGCCCTGCACAAATTTCGTGACGACTTGAAAGGCATCTGACTTTCCGGCGAGAGCGGGTACGATTACCCCCTTGTGGGCACGCCCCGTTAGGCCCGATGTCCGGGAAGGAGACCGATAAGCCATGAACTACGACGACCAGGAGAGCGTGGAACCGCTGACTCTCTCTCCGCGTCGCAACAGCGACGACGATTCCGACGAGTGGGAAGACGACGACGTGGTTGCCGACGAAGACGCGAGCCTTTTCGAAGACGATGTCCTTGACGAGGATGAGGACGAAGAAGAAGAGGAGGACGACGAACTCGAAGCCCTCGAGGACGAGGACGAGGACGAGGACGAGGACGAGGACGACGAAGAAGACGACGAGGAAGAAGAAGAAGAAGAAGAGGACGACGACGACGATCTCGAGGAAGAGGAAGAAGAAGACGACCTCGAGGACGATGACGATGATCTCTTCGACGACGCCGACGAGGACGAGGAGAAGGAGGACGACAAGCTTTGACCCTTGAAGCGGAGCCGCAGGCGGTCGTTCCTCCGGGCCCCCTGGGTGTGGTGTCTCCGCTCCCGCGCCCGGATTGGATCAAGGCTCGCGCTCCGATCGGCGAGCGTTACGACTCGCTCGTCTCCCTCGTTCGCGGCCAGAAGCTCCACACTGTCTGCGAGGAAGCCCGCTGCCCCAACATCGGCGACTGCTGGAACCGCGGAACCGCGACCTTCATGATCCTGGGCGATACCTGCACCCGCGCCTGCGGTTTTTGCGCGGTAAAGACCGGACTCGCCGCGATGCCGCCGGACCCTGACGAGCCTCGCCGCGTGGCCGAAGCCATCGCCACCATGCGCCTCAAGCACGCGGTCATCACTTCGGTGAATCGCGACGAGCAGAAGGACGGCGCGGCCTGGTCGTTCTCTGAGACCATCCGGCTCGTTCGCGAAAAAGTTCCCGGCTGTGCCATCGAAGTGCTCATTCCCGACTTCAAGGGGAACTGGTCGGCGCTTCAGGTGGTCCTGGACGCCCGGCCCGACATCCTCAACCACAACACCGAGACCGTTCCACGCCTCTACCGGAAGGTCCGTCCCGGCGCCAACTTCAAGCGTTCGCTCGAACTGCTTTCAAGATCAAAGGACGCGGGCCTCCTCACCAAGAGCGGCATCATGCTCGGCCTGGGCGAAGAATGGGATGAGATTCTCGAAACGATCCGCGCGATCCGGCAGTCCCGAGTCGATGTGCTGACGGTCGGTCAGTACCTTCGCCCGTCCCTCGAACATCTGCCGATCCTGAAGTACTACACGCCCGCCGAGTTCGCGAAGGTGAAAGAGTTCGGCCTCTCGATAGGCTTTGGCCACGTCGAGTCCGGCCCGCTCGTACGCTCGAGCTACCACGCCGACGAACAAGTGCCGAAGGCCTGAACGGCCTTCGGCGCTTGCTCGTCGTAGTTGCGCACCGTCATTGCGAGGGCCCAGCGTTCGACGTGGCCCGAAGCAACCCCACATCGTCATCGCGAGCCGGTCCACGGACCAAGGTCCGTGACTGGGGAGAGAAACCCCAGATCGTCATCGCGAGCGACCCGACGGTTTGCGGGGAGCGAAGCGATCCTCGTCAGGCTTGGTAGTGGTGGCCCGCGGGGCCGAACGCTGATGTGCGCCAGCGGATCAATGCCTCGGCGCCGACTTGTACGCCATCGGCGGCGCGCACCTGCGGCTGGTAATGCAGCACGAATTCGCTGCGCGCCACGGCCTGCGTCAGTTGCGATTCCAGCTCCAGCGCGGCCAGCGCGCGCTGGCCCAGGGCGGGGTCGTAGCAGCGCTGGGTGGCGCGGCCCTGCTGCTTGGCCAGGTACATCGCGGCATCGGCGCAGCGAATCAGCTCGGCCGGCGTCGTCGCATGCAGGGGGTAGAGCGCAATGCCGATCGACGGCGTGACCGATATCGGCCGCCCTTCGAGCAGCAGGGGCGCGGCGAAGGAGCTGAGCACT
The DNA here is from genome assembly GCA_031405615.1 of Vicinamibacteria bacterium. Taxonomy (GTDB): domain Bacteria; phylum Acidobacteriota; class Vicinamibacteria; order Fen-336; family JAGNNV01; genus JAGNNV01. The sequence goes on from JANNJB010000338.1 coordinate 6,173, forward strand.
TTGGTGGCCACGTCCTGCACATCGGCCAACGGCAGCTTGCCGGGCAACAACACCAGAAACTCGTCACCGCCGAAGCGCGCCACCAAATCGCTGCCGCGCAGCAGCTGCTTGAGGCGCTGGGCCAGGGTTTGCAAGAGCACATCGCCGGCCAGATGGCCGAGCGAATCGTTGACGCGCTTGACCTGGTCGAGATCGATGAACAGCAGCGCGCCTTGCGCGTCACCGGCGCGGCCGCTGGCCATCAGCACTTCGAGCCGCTCCATGAAGGCCATGCGGTTGAGCAGGCCGGTCAGCGAATCGTGGTGCGCCAGGTGGTAGATGTGCGAGCGCGCGGCTTCGCGGTCGCGGATGTCGCGCACGATCGTCATGCGCAGCTTCTCGCCGCC
>JANNJB010000339.1:0-3075 GCA_031405615.1 Vicinamibacteria bacterium
GGGACTTCGGCTACGAAGCCCTGCGCGGGGGTGACGTGAGCACCTCCGAGCAGGGTGGGGACTTCGGCTACGAAGCCCCGCGCGGGGGTGACGTGAGTACCTCCGAGCAGGGTGGGGACTTCGGCTACGAAGCCCTGCGCGGGGGTGACGTGAGTACCTCCGAGCAGGGTGGGGACTTCGGCTACGAAGCCCCGCGCCATGGCCACTACCAAGTGAATTGCACACCCACGTCACCCCCGCGAAAGCGGGGGCCTAGCGCGGAACTCCGTTCTCACCCGCGAAACGCCGTTTTGATAACTCGCAATAGACGATCACGGCCGCGGCACGTTGACCCTCACCAGCCGCGATGTCGGCGCGCTCGGATCGACGCGCTCGATCCGTGTGACGCGCCGCGTTCCGGGCGTCGTCACTTCCACATCAACGAGGCCCGCATAGTCGCCGAGACCGAAATGCACGGCCATCGCGTTCTGCGAGCAGTAGCCGCCACCGGTGTCGACGATGCGTGTGCCGAGGAGGTCGCGAGTGCCGGCCTTGTAGAGGCGCACCTCCGATCCGGCCAGAGTGAGGCGCCCATTCGCGTCCGTGACGAGAAACTGTAGAGACCGCCCACCTTTGCGATTCCGGAAAAGGGCGTTCGAACCGTACTGAAGATTGTCGGCGGCCATCAAGTCGAGATCGCCGTCTTGATCGAAATCGAAGAACTGCACACCATGCGTCGCGTCGTGCTTCGCGACGTAGCTCGGGAGGCGGTCGGAAAAGCCGGCCGCGCCGTCGTTGTGGTAGAGGTAGTCGCGGGCATGCATCACCGCGGTGAGATAGGAGGCCACGTAGATGTCCTCGCGGCCATCGTTGTCGTAGTCGCCTGAGACCACGGTGGTGGCGTGATAGTCGCCGGCGACGCCGAGCGGAGCCGCGACATCGGTGAACTTTCCGCCGCCGTCGTTGCGGAAGAGATTGTTCGGGCCGTAGTTTCCAAGATACAGATCGAAGTCACCGTCGTTGTCGTAGTCGAGCAGCGTGGCGCCGACACCGCCGTAAACCGCCGGCCTACCGAAGCCATCCATGCCAAGCTCGCGCGCGACGTCGGTGAAGCGGCCGGCGTCGTTTCGAAAGAAGCCGTTGGTATCGCCATCCTGATTGGCCACGAAGACGTCGAGATCGCCATCCTGATCCATGTCGAACCAGAGCGACCCGACTGTCTTCCGGGGATCCGCGAGACCGAGAGCGGGGGCCACGTCGGTGAAGGGCTTTCCCGGACCGTCGTTGCGATAGAGCGCGTTCGGCCGGTCACGAAACGCGACATAGAGGTCCACGTCGCCATCGCGGTCGTAGTCGATGAACACCGGCTGACGAGTGGTGCCGAAATCGTCGACCCCCATCGCCGCGCCAGCCTCGACGAAATGACGACCCTGCTCATGATTGGCATCGACGATGTTGCGGTAGAGCTTGTTTCGCGACCGGGCGCCGCGGGCAAAGCCCACGAAGAGGTCGAGATTCCCATCGCTGTCGTAGTCCCCCCACGCGGCCGCACGAACTTCGTCGCCCTCGTCGAGACCGAAGGCCGCGGCCACTTCCGCGAAGCGTCCGCCTTCATTCCGATAGAGGCGGGAAGGAGCGCCGCGGAAGCCGACGTACATGTCGAGATCCCCGTCGTTGTCGAAGTCGGCCACCGCGATGGGCTGACCACCGGCGGCCGCGAAGAGATCCTTTTGAACCGGTTCGAAGGGCTCCTCCGGACCGGGCTCGGTGCGATCGAGGATCGGCGCGAGCACGAGGGAGTGCGCTTTCGCCCCCTCCACGGCGGCGCGGGAGAAGACCAGCGGGTTGCCCTTTCCCGCTGCCCAGGATTCGATCAGGTTCGAGTAAAAGGGCGAGACGGGCTGAGCCGAATTGCCCGGGGCGCTCAGGAAGGTCGATCGGTCCCAGTCCGCCACGTCCGCCACGAAGCTGAAGGAAGCCCCCGATACTTGTTTCGAGCTGGTCTCCGACATGCTGGTCGCGGCCATGGGCGTGTATCCGTCGCCGCCGCGGGGAACCGGGGTTATGGCGAACACATCGGCGGAGGGCGATGCGCCGCGGGCGGAGAGAGGATGGACGAAGTCCGCGGTGTGGATGTCGCCCCACGCCGAGTTCTTCATGTCTTCGCCTCGCAGCTTGACGAGGTGGGCCACCGCCTGCTCGAAGGCTTCGCGGAGGATGCGGTCCGAGGTGTCGCGCCTCTCACGAGGCGAAGCGCCGTAAATGGCAGGAGGCTTGCTCATCCAGCCGAGGACCCGCCGGATGTCGTAGCCGCGATACGTAAATCGCTCTGCATCCGAAAGGAAGGGCGCATAGGCGAGCGGGGGCAGCTTGAGCTGAAGCGCCTCGTAAACCGCGGCGGCCGGGGAGTCCTTTCGCAAGGAGTAGTCCCAGCCGATGAAGAGCCTCTGGGCACGTTCGAGTTCGGGCTTCGCAAACGTGAAGGCCAGAATCGAAGGCACGAGCGTTCGCGCGGGCAAGGACACCGTGTCCTGCTGCAGCGCCTGCATATCGGTGAGTGTGAAGCGCGGCTTCGACTTGAGGACCTCGAGAATGCGGTCATAGCGGAACGACGCGCCGTACTCGAAACCGAGCGGCTGGTCGTAGCCGGCCACGATCTTCGGAACGACGTCATTGTTCGAAGTGTTGAAGAAACCACCCGGCGGGTTGAAGCTGCTGGGCAGTTTCTCGAAGGGCACGTAGCCCTCCCACTCGTACTTCCCGTCCTTGCCCGGCACCGGGAGCAGGCCGTCCCAGTTCTGCCGAACCGGTGAAAGAGCGACACCGAGGTAGCCGATGTTTCCTTCGACGTCGGCGTAGACCACGCTGTGGGAGGGGATGAACCAGGCGCGCGCGATGTTCGTCTTGAACTCCAGCCAGTTCCTCGCCTGCATGACGCCGAGCGACCCCACGTAACCGGCCCCACCCGTCTCCGCTCCCGCCCAGCGCCCCGCGTAGGCGCGGCGTTTCGCGGCGTTCTCGTAAAGAACCGGGCCATGATGGGTCCGTTTGAACGTCACCTCCACCGGGTTCGCCTGGCCTTTCACGAAGACAAGC
>JANNJB010000340.1:0-3338 GCA_031405615.1 Vicinamibacteria bacterium
AAGGCGAGGGCGATGCGGCGGCGGAGCCGAATCGGGGCGTCAGCTGCCGGCGTTCTTGCAGAAGGACTTCAAACAGCCGGGCGGATTCGGACCCCCGCCCGCGGTGTTGGTCTTGCATCCCGCCACCGCCAGTTCCTCGCCGGCGACACGGACACGAAAAATTTTCGGCGGGTCATAGGGCCTTGGGGACTGGGCCGTAACTTGTTGTGCCATGGAGACTCCCGCAGGATGAATGCGCCTGCGACGATGAAGGGAAAGAGTTACGAGCGTACTCCAGTTGAGAGTTTCATGGCAACAAACGGGCGTGCTCTGCGTCACCCCGCCCCGCGCCCCGCGCCGCCGCCGTCCAGGGACGGCCGAACAGGCGAAGCAGGCTCGAGGTGACGAGCAGAAAACCTCCCCAGCGCGGTTCGGCCCCCGCCAGGATGGCGATGACGTCTCCGCTCGAAGCCGCCGGGTCGAGATAGATGCTGGTGTCACCCTTCGTGCGAAGCGTGGACCCGATACGGAACACGACACGATGGAGCCTCAGACCCCTCGCGGTTCGGAGCAGCGCCACATCGCCCACCCTCGCGGGACGGTCCGGAACTTTCAGCCGGATTCTCGCCCCTTCCCTGATGGCCGGCTCCATGCACGTTCCGGTCACCGTCAACTCCGCGCCCCGCGGGTCGAGGCTCAGACACTCACGGATCCACTGCTCGGCGATCTCGGGAGAGGGCGTCCGCACCGGGAGCGAATCCGGGAGGTTCGGCATCTCCGGGGCCGCGTTTTCCCATCCCGCCTGGAGGAGACCGACCAGTCGCCGAATCGGGCCTGTCCCGCGCGTGGTGCGGCCGGGAATGGGGGCGGGGAACAAGGTGGCCCTCAGAAACCGAAAGCGGGATGGCGCGAGCTGAAAGCGCAGGAAGGCCATGTCCCTGACTCTGAAAGCCGGGGGCATCGGGTTTTGCGCCTCGATCCAGCGCGCCACAACCCTGGGACAGAAAGACGCCGTCCGAGCACCAAGCTCTCGCAGTGCGGGCGAGGCGGCTCCCCGGCGACCGCAGGCCACCGCCATCGCTCCAAGTGCTCCGAGCGCGCCCGCGGACTTCGCCCGCTCGACGGTCCGGTCCGGATCCGGCTGGCGAACGTCCAGGACGCGGAGGAAGTCATCGTAGTGAAGATCGCCGGCGACAAAAGTGTGCTGAAACGCGGTGTGCAGCGCCAGGTGAACTACCAGGTCCTCGTCGGAAAGCCGAAACATCGGCGCTCCCTTGACCGGTGTCCGGCGGTCCCAGAGCCCGAGGGGGTCGATCGTGAAAAGGCCCGGACAGGCGGTGAGAGCGATGTGCAGTTCGAGCACGACGCCGCTCGCCTCCTCCTTGAAGACGAGTGCATGGTCCGATGCGCCAATTTCGACGAGGCCCAGAGAACGGGCGACCTCCACGGCCTCCTCGAAGCGACGGGTCTCGACCACGAGGAAGTCGACATCGGCCATGGGCCGTTTTTCCATCCCGCCGTAGAGTTCGTCCGCGATCGAGATCCCCTTGAGCGCGAGGACGCGAAGGTTCTTCGACTGCGCCGCCGCCGCGAAACGAATCGCGAGATCCATCTGCTGGGCGCCGCGCGTGGCCAGCCAGAATGCGTGTTGGCGTTTCCGGGCCGCGCCGGGGTCGCCGGGTTCTCTCGGCATCAGTCCCTCAGTTTTCCGAGGCTCACGAAGCTGCCAAGAAAACCGACGGAGGCGCCGATGCCGATCAGGGCGAGGACATCCGTGGAACCGAGAGTGGGGGCCAGGGTCGCCCCGAGGCTGGCGCCGCGCATGGCCTCGACCACGCGCTGAAGCACCAGGGCGAGCAGGCCGCTCGCGAGCAGACCTCCAAGCGCACCCGAGAGGGATCCCTCGACGAGGAAAGGTCCGCGGATGAAACCCTTGGAGGCGCCCACGAGGCGCATGATCTCGATCTCGTCCTCGCGCGAGTAGACGGAGAGCCGGATCACGTTCGCGATCGTGAAACCCGAGGCGACCGCCAGCACCAGTCCGAGAACGAGAGCGAGGCCGCGGGCCAGGCCGACGAACGCGGAGAGGCGATTCACGAGGATGGCGTCGTAATGAACATCGTCGACGCCCTCGATCTTCCGCCAGCCCTCGATCAGATTGCCCACGATCTGCGCGCGCGCGAGTTCGGGTTTGAGCGAGACCTCGATGGAGGGCGGGAAGGGCGTCTCGCCGATCTCCTCGGGAATCGCGGCGAGGTCGGGAAACAGGCCCTTGAACCGGGCGAGCGCCTCTTCGGATGTCCGCTCCTCGACGCTCTTCACCACGGCCTGAGCCTTGATCTTGGCGACCAGGGCCGAGCGATCCGGGGCGCTCAACTCGGGGGAGAGATAAACAACCACCTGGACCTTGCTCGCGAGGGACTCGACGAGAGACCCGCCCGCACGGGCGATCGAGAAGAAGAGGCCGAAGACTGCGAGCGACGCGCCGATAGTGGCCACCGAAACCACGGTCAGGACCCGGCGCCGCATCAGGCCGGAAAGGGCCTCCTCGAACGCGTACCGGACCGCCTTTGACATTGGGCGTCATAATACGGGGAGACCCATGGCAATACTCATCGGCGTGGCCGGCGGAACCGGGTCGGGAAAAACCTCGTTCGCCCGGAAACTGGTCGAATCCATCGGCGAAGAGAACTGCCTCCTCGTCGCCCAGGACTCCTACTATCGGGACAACTCTTCGCTCACTGCCGAAGAGCGCGCGGGCTGGAACTACGATCATCCCCACGCCTTCGATACCAGCCTGCTCGAGCAGGATCTGCGCGAGCTGAAGATGCGGCGGCCGGTGCCGCACCTCACCTACGACTACTCGACCCACGCCCGCATCGTCCTCCCCGACGCCCTGCGTCCCCGTCCGGTGATTGTGCTCGAGGGCATTCTCGTCCTCGCCGAGGAATCGCTCCGGCGCATCATGGACATCAAGCTCTTCATCGACACCGACGCCGACGTGCGTATCCTGCGGCGGCTTCGCCGGGACCTCAAGGAACGCGGACGTTCATATGACTCGGTGGAGAAACAGTATCTCGAGAGCGTCAGGCTCATGCACCTCGAATTCGTCGAGCCGTCGAAGCGCTACGCCGACCTCATCATTCCGGAGGGCGCCCAGAACAACGTCGCCCTCGATGCCGTCATCGCGCGGGTCCAGGCCATGGTGGCGGCCCAGAGCATCACCCCCGGCCTCCTCGCCCTCAAGCTTTAACTTCTGCCACCTGGCCCTTTACGAGAGTGATGACCCTCTTCTGCATCCGCTCGATCATCTCGCGGTCGTGGGTGGCGACGAGCACGGTGGTGCCCTTGGTCGCGCA
>JANNJB010000341.1:0-22609 GCA_031405615.1 Vicinamibacteria bacterium
TTCTGCATCGAACGGACTCCGTTCAGCGGGAACGCCGCAGTTCCCCTCGCGATGTCCTCGCCGCACAGATAGTCGGCCTGACGTTGCCCGCTGCCCGGCGTCTCGAAGAAGAACTCGGTTCCGGTTCCCATGATGTCCGAAAATGCTTCGTTCAGCGCGCCCGACTCATTCTGATAGATGAGGTTTGAAGTGAAGCGGGTGACCCCGTGGGTCAGTTCGTGGGCCACGATGTCGAGCGCCCCCGCGAAGTTGTTGTACTGCTGTCCGCCCGCGGTGAAGTTGCTCGGCAGACCCACGCCGTAGACCATCACGCCGGGGTGAAGGTAGAAGGCGTTGATGTAGTAATCGAGGATGTCGTCGCCGTAGATTCCGCGGTTGAGCTGGAGGTCCTCGCGCCGGACGAGGTTCACGAACGAGCGCACGGGTGCGTTCGCGTCGTTGAGGCCCCGGCGGTTGAACCGCTTGAAGAAGTAGTCGTAGGTGTACCCGGTGTAGACGTGCGCGTCGACGACACCCCCGTCCGACCAGTCGTTGTCGGCGTCCGCCGCGTAGTCGGTGGTGCGGATCGTGTTGGGGTATCCCGTGGTCAGGATGTTGTCGATCCTCAGTGGATCGCCCTTCATGTCGAGGGTCTGCAGGGCCGGAGGACGAAGCGCGTCCTGGGCCTGGAAAGTCGATCCCGCACTCGTGACGCTCATCTTCTTGGCGTCCCCGAGGACGCCCACTCCCCGCCCCACCGCGGATTGGGTGTGCCGTTCCGAATAGTCGAGACGCACCGCCCCGGTGTGAGCGTCCACGAAGATCGTGCGCGCATCCGTCCCCTTGAGAATCTGCCCGCGCCACGCGAGAGCGAAGGAGACCGCATCGCCCCCGGTGATGGGAAGCACCATCAACTCGACTTCGTCGGGGAACAGACGCCCGCCCGGATAGACCGATTCAAGCGCGCGACGTGCGGAGAGCGCGGACAGGGTCGGCCGGGTTTCGATGTCGACGCCCTCGTAGAGATTGCCGAACGCGGTCAGAGCACCCGCGGCGTCGGACTGCCGGACCACCTCGGCGCCCCAGACCGGAACACCTCGGTGAAGCTGCTCGAATCGCGTGTGCGTGCGGCCCGGGAGCATGGTGTCGTCCATGGCCGTGCGGACCCTCAGGTCGCCGCGTGCCTGTAGCGCACCGATCTTTTGATCCCACTCGCTCGCGGCTCCCAGACTCGTGGCCGCGATCGCGCTCATTCGTGGCTGGGCGCTCGGGGCCGTCGCCGGTCCCTGCATCATGCCCATGCCCATTCCCATCACCGCGAGCGAGAAGCCCGCACGTAGCCCATTCCTCATATGACCCTCCGTGTCCTAAGTTCATCCAGCCTCAGCGAACCCGTTTGCTGACGAGGCCGCGGCCGACTCCGCCGGCAATGTACCCTTTTTTGGTGCGAACCGTTACATCGTCCCGCCCGACATTCACCTTGACCGTCCGGAAACGACCATCGTCCTTCCGCACCGGCGCGTAGCCGACGATGTAGTACGAGCGCGCCTCTTCCGCCGCGCGCGACACCGCGTGCGTCAGCACGTTGGCGAACCGCGAGACAAAGCCGCCGGTGGCTTCCGCGAGGTCCTGCGACCCTCCCGAGCGACTCCAGGCCAGTTCGAAAACCGGCTCCATCTTCCCGCCCGAGGCCTCGGGAAGGAGGCCGTCGAGGCCAATGGCATCGACGAAGTGGATCGCCGCCTGAGCCTCGCGCGCGAAGTGAGCGGTGCGCTCGAGCCGCTCGTCGAGAAGGCGCAGCTGGGGGAAGCCATCGGAGATGAGGATCAACGACTTGCGTCCCGGGATGGCGCTTAACTGGATCAGAATCTCGTCGAAGACCGCGAGCAGTTCGCCCGCCCGCGCGAAACGAGAGAGGAACCGCTCCTGCCGCAGTGATTGCGAATACGACTCGGCCACATCCGCTTCCATGTCGAGGTCGATCTGTTCCGCGATCGAGTCGCCGGAACCTCCGGGCGTGAAGAACGGACTCCGATGACGCGACAGCTTGCGTCCTATCGACGACAGGCGAACCCGGTCGTCCGGGATCCTGCCTTCCCACACTTCACGGGTGGCCAGGTTGATGAGGCGGACGATGTCGCCCTCCGCAGCCTGCTTCGCCACGAAGTCGGCCGTGGCCTCGCGCACGCGAGCGAGTTGCATCGCGGTCAGGCCCGAAGGGTCGGCCACGATCACGATCCGCTGCCCCGGGCCGCGCGGGCGCGCGGTGTCCGAACGGACGGCCAGGCTTGCGACCCCACCTTCACCCTCCCGCGAGGCCGTGGCCAGGGCCCCATCCTCGATGGCTTCAAACACCGAGAGTTCGACGGGTTTTCCGTCCTCGTGGATCGAGAAGTCCTCGGCCATGAGGCCGCGAACGGGTCGCCCCGCGCGGTCCACGACCGAGACATCGAGCCGGATCATCCTCACGTCGCTGGCGAAGGTCAGCGGCTCGGGCGTAGGCCTCTGCGCGGGGGCCTCGGCGCCGCGCACCGGCGCCGAGACGACGAGAAGAGTTGCGAGGAGCAGCGTCTTCATGGAGCCTCAGCCCTTGAGCGCATCCTTCAAGATGGCGATGTCGGAGTCAAAGGAACTCGGGTGCAGCGGACCGAAAGAGAAGCGGAAGAAGTCACGCAGCGGCGAGATGTCGCCGCGCCGGGCCATGTCGCAGTCGGTCCCCTTGAGGATGGCGGCCCCGTGTTTGAAGAGGCGCACGTTGAGGCTCTCCGAGCTCAGCCCCGTGGGTATCCGGCACCAGTGATAGAAGCCGCCGTCGCCGGTGAAAAGTTCGAGGCCGAGTTTCGCGAAGGCCTCGCCGTAGCGAGCACGTTGCTCCCGGTAGAACGCCGGCACCGCCTGGCGCGCGAGCGCGATCCGGTCTTCGCGCAGGAGTTCGAGGGCGTAAAGCTGCGAGAGATGCGAGACCCCGCCCATGCCGAACGATGAAAAGTTACCGAGGATTTCGATGTTCTCGCGGGACGCCACCACCCAGCCGATACGGATTCCCGGGGCCTGCAGGCCCTTGGTCGCGGCGCCCACCACGAAGAGATTCGAGTGGTTGATGTCGTCCACGTAGCGAAGCGCGCTTTCGGGCTGGTCGTGGAAGAGTTCGTAGGCCTCGTCGATGAGGAGGCCGCCCTTCTCGGAGAACGCCGACTTCACCAGCTGTTCGAGGTCCGCGCCGCGACGAGTGACGCCCGTGGGATTGCACGGGTTGGAGATCATGGCGAGGCAGCGGCCCGGGCCGTCCGCGATGTAGTCCGGGACGGGCGGAGTGAATTGGTTCTTCTGATGGCTCGGCGCCATCGACCAGGTGCGGCCGAGGCGTTCCAGCATGTCGAAGTAAGGGGTGTACTCGGTTTCCGCCACGCGAATCCGGATGTCCTTTTCGAGGAAGTACAGGACGGCCACGAGGGCCGGGCGGCCTCCGGCGAAGATCATCACGTTGTCTGAGGTGATCTTCGTCCCGTAGTGCGTGCGGTAGTAAGCGGCCACCGCCTCGCGCAGCGCGGGCAGGCCCCAGGCCTTGGGATACCTCAGATGTTCGGGGGCGATCGCGACCGACGTGGGCATCGCGGGACCGCCGGGAAGCTGATCGGTTCGGGGGAATCCCTGGCTCCAGGGGTGGGTGCCCGCTTCTCCCATCGGCCGCCCGAAGGCCGCGAGAAAGGCGTAGAGGGTTTCGTAGATCCCCATCGGGGGCACGTACTTGAGGAAGGCCATGGGTGCGAAGATTGTAGAGCAGCAGGAAACGGCCCCGGACCTGCGATTTTGAATGCGCCATTTGCGCACGCGATTTCGTAGAATCCGCGGCCTAGAAGCTCGCCAAATGACCTCCATGCCTTTTTTGCGGTCCCCGGGACCAAAGAGACGAGGCTCCCTCTGGCGAGCACCCAATCGGAATCGAGGATCGGAAAAAGGCTCATGACTGAAGCGGAACGTTTTGTCGACGAGACGGCCAAGTGGCTTTTGCCGGAACGCGTTCACTGGTGCGATGGCTCCGAGGAAGAGGACGCCCGCCTCAAGGCCCAGATGCTGGCCGATGGCACGCTGATCCGACTGAACGACAAGGCGGTCCCGAACTCCTTCCTCCACCGCTCCCATCCTTCAGACGTCGCCCGCACCGAGCACCTCACCTACATCTGCTCGGAGAAGAAGGAAGACGCCGGCCCCACGAACAACTGGCTTTCGCCCAAAGTGGCCAAGGAGAAGGCCGATCCGCTGTTCCGCGGCGCCATGAAGGGCCGGACCATGTACGTGATCCCGTACGTCATGGGCCCGCTGGGGTCGCCCTTCTCGAAGGTCGGCATCGAAGTCACCGACTCGCCCTACGTCGTGGCCAACATGCGCATCATGACCCGCATGGGCAAAGCGGCGCTCGATCAGCTCGGCTCATCGAATGATTTCGTCCCCGGCGTGCACTCGATCGGCGACCTCTCGCCCGACCGCCGCGCCATCATGCATTTCCCCGAAACCAAGACCATCTGGTCGGTGGGCTCGGGTTATGGCGGCAACGCGCTGCTCGGCAAGAAGTGTTTCGCCCTTCGCATCGCGTCCACGATGGCGCGCGACCAGGGCTGGATGGCCGAGCACATGCTCATCCTCGAGTTGACCCTGCCCTCGGGCGAAGTCCACTACATCACCGCGGCGTTTCCCTCGGCCTGCGGCAAGACGAACCTGGCGATGCTGGTTTCGCCGCTTGAAAAACAGGGCTACAAGGTCCGCACCATCGGCGACGACATCGCGTGGCTCCGCCCCGGCCCCGACGGGCGTCTGTGGGCCGTGAATCCCGAGGCCGGTTTCTTCGGCGTGGTTCCGGGCACGAGCTATCAGACGAACCCGAACGCGATGAAGACCATCACCCACAACACGATTTTCACGAACGTGGCGGTGGACGGAAACGGCGTGCCCTGGTGGGAAGGGAAAGACAAGACCCCCCCCGCGGGCATGATCGACTGGCAGGGCAAGCCCTGGAACGGGACCGGCAATGCCGCGCACCCGAACGCGCGCTTCACCGTGGCGGCGTCGCAGTGCCCGAGCATCAGCCCGAAGATGGAGGATCCGATGGGTGTTCCCATCTCCGCCGTCATTTTCGGCGGACGTCGCTCGCGCCTGGCGCCGCTCGTCTTCGAAACCCGTGACTGGGCGCACGGCGTTTTCGCCGCCGCGACCATGGGCTCGGAGACAACGGCGGCCGCCACCGGCGCCGTGGGTGTGGTCCGGCGCGACCCGATGGCGATGTTGCCTTTCTGCGGCTACAACATGGCGGACTACTTCGGCCACTGGCTGAAGATGGGCACGCTCCTCAAGACCCCGCCGAAGATTTTCCACGTGAACTGGTTCCGCCAGAACGACGCGGGCAAGTTCCTCTGGCCGGGTTTTGGCGAGAACCTTCGCCCGATCCTCTGGATGCTCGACCGCGTGGCCGGCAAGGGCAAGGCCACGGAGACCCCGATCGGCGCCGTGCCCACCAAGGACGCGATGAACCTCGAGGGCCTGGATCTGCCCGCCGCGGATCTCGACGCCGTCCTCTCGGTCGACACCGCCGACTGGAAAGCCGAAATCCCGGGAATCCGGGAGTTCTTTTCCAAGTTCGACGGCAGGGTCCCCGAGCCCCTGGTCAAGGAGCTCGACGCCCTCGAAAAGCGCCTCGGCTGAGCCGCCCTCGGCCGCTCCCAAGAGCCCCAATAAAATAGGCCCCGGGGAAATCCCCGGGGCCTTTTCGTATGTGGTCAGGTTCGCTTATTGCCGGGGCTTGACGTAGCTGATCGTGCGGACCACGAGATCGCCATTCGCGTTCACGGTCGTGACCGGAACGATCGCGATCGTCTTGCCGAGGGCCAGGTCAGCCGGGACAGTCGACGTGCCCGTGATGACGTAGGTCGCCTTGGTGCCGTCCGCGCGAGTGATCGTGAGTGTCTTGCCCGGCACGTAAGCGTCAACCCGGCCGCTGACCGTCGTGGTCGATGTCGTGGTCGTGCCGCCGTAAGGCGTGGTGCGTGTGTCCTCGGTGGTGCGCTCGACGTTGCCTTCAGGTGTGATGCTGGTGGTCGTGACGCGGGACACGAGTTGCGTCCCGCCGTCGCGCCCGGGCTCGGTGTAAAGGGTCACGCGCCGGCCCACCCGGACGTCGGCAGGAATAGCCACGTTGCCGGTCAGGTTGTAGGACACTTCCCGGTCGTCGGTTCCGCGAACCACAATGACGCGGCCCGGCTCGTAGCGAATCACGTCGCCCACGACGGTGCGTGTGGTTTCGCCCGAGGGCAGGTTGCGGACGTCTTCGGTGGTGCGACGGACGTTGCCATCGGGGCCCATCGTGACGGTGGTCACGCGCTTGACGAGCTGAGTGCCCCCGTCGGCCGCGGACTCCGTGTAAAGCGTCACGCGCCGGCCGACACTCACGTCCGCGGGCACTACGAGCCCTGAGCCGAGGTTGTAGAGGACTTCGCGGTTGTCCGCTCCGCGGATAACGATCACGCGGCCCGGATCGTAGCGAATCACTTCTCCGTCGACCATGATGTACTTCGGGGACTGCATGGACTGGGTCGCGGCCGGTGAGGCCACGGGGACGGCCGCGAGGCAAAGCCCCGCCATCAAAATATTCAGTTTCATTTTGTTTTTCCTTGTGCTGCGTTGATGTGCGATCAAAGCTCTGCGCCACTTCGCGGTCTTTCGGGTATCGCCAGGCGCGGTGGTGCGCCAATCGAATGAGCAAGAGGCGTGCCCAGAGTCGATACGTCCCAATTGCTGGAGGAAAGGCAGATTCCGCCCCAAGGAACCCTGGAGACCAGCCAAACTGTGGCCCACGTTTCTAGATTCGTCTGTCGCTGCACCGCCAAACCACCCGCGCCAATGGTGGAGATGAGTGCAGGAGACGAGCAGGGGTAGTTGGGAAAAGACCCTAGGGAGCTTGCGGCAGAGGTGGCTTGTTCGCGGCGAGGAACCGCATGGTACCGTCGTGCCCGGCATGAGGCTTGCCCAACCGGCGCTCGCGATCGCGACACTCGTCCTGTCGGCGAACGCTTTCGCCCAGCCGAGTCCGACGCCCAAACCCGCGGTCGAACCTCTCATCCAATGCAAGGTCGTGGCCGATGCCTCAAAGCGCATCCTGGGGGTCGACATCGCCTGGCCTTCGGGCCTCAGGCCCCGCTTCCCGCGCGACGAAGGGGGCGTCATCTTCGACCGTGCGGTGGCTGTCCTCGGCCCCTCGCGCACGCCCTTCAGTCGGATCGAAGACAACCCCGAATGGGCGGCGGCCTGTGAGCGCGCGGGTTGTCAGCTCACCTATTCGGTCGACTACGGCAAGGGCATCGCGACGGACAAACGCGGCGACTGGGGATTTGAAGACAAGCAGGGCATCGTCATGGCGCCCCTTGTGCGATGGGTGGTGCGGCCCGAGGATCGTCGCGCGCGCGGCCGTCTTCGAATCTCCTTCGCCGGTTCGAAGGGACTGGAGCTCGTCACCGGCGTGATGGACGCCCGGCCCAACCATGTGGACACCGATCTCGTGGTGATGGACGGCCCCCACGCGGTCCTCGGCGAGTTCACTCACAAGACGATCGACCTCGTGGGCGGACGCATCGACGTGGCTCTGGGCGGGGGCGAGCGTGGTGTGCGCGACGAGGACCTCCTCGCCTGGATCCGGCAAGGCGCGCTCGACGTGGTCTCCCTGCTCGGCCGCGTCCCGGTATCGCGGCTCCAGGTGATCGTCGCGAGCGGCGGCCCCTACGCGGTCGGTTCCGCGGTCACCATGGGGATGGGCGGCGCATCCATCTTCGTGGTGGTGGGGGAGCGCACCCGCAAGGCCGATCTCCTTCGCGACTGGGTGATGACCCACGAGATGCTCCACGTCGCCTTCCCCAACATGGGTTTCCGTCAACGATGGATGGAAGAAGGTCTCTCGACATACATCGAGCCCCTGCTGCGCGCGCGGCGCGGGCGCTACGAGCCGCGGCAGGTCTGGGCCGAGTTCGTGCGCGCGATGCCGCAGGGCCTGCCGAAGGAAGGCGACCAGGGTCTCGACCGCACGTTCACGTGGGGCCGGAGGTACTGGGGTGGCGCGATGTTCTGGCTTCATGTCGACCTCGAGATCCGGCGTCGGACCGAAGGGGCGAGATCGCTCGACGATGTCCTGCGCGCGGTCCTCAACACCGGGGGCAGCGTGGCCGTGCGGTGGGATGTGGCGAGGCTCGCGCTCGTCGCGGAGACCGCCACCGGCACCACCGCTCTACGTGAGATCTACGACGACTGGTCGAACAAGGCGGTGGCCCCCGATCTCGGCGCGTTGTGGACGTCGCTCGGGGTTCGACCGGAAAAACCGGACCGCGTCACCTTCGACGACGAGGCGCCCCTCGCGGGCCTGCGGCGGGACCTGACCGTGAAGCTCCCTGCTCCCTCGATCGCCGCCTCCCGGCCCTAACCAGGCGGCGGCGGCGCGACTGCGGCGGCGGCGGGCGCGGGCGGGGTCGGCCGCTTCACGTAGAGGATGAGATTCACGACGCCTCGCATGTTGAAGGGGCCGAAGCGGTCGTACTTACCGGCCGTTCTCATCGCCATCTGCGGGTCCTGGGCGTCCGAGACCACGTACATGTCGGACGTCACGTCGTTCTTGATTTCACCCCAGTAGCCGGCCTTCGTGTAGTCGCGCAGGTACCAGGCCATTGGCCAGTTTTCCGGCGCGAACACCGCGAGCCCGGTTTCCTTGCCGGTGCCGAGCGCGGCCGCGTGGGCCTCGATCACCCGGATGAACTCGAGGAAGGGACGTTGAGTGTGGGCGTACAGGTAGGGATGCGCCTCGTCGTCGTAGCGCTTTGTCTCGAGGTCGTAGCTCCTCACCGCGGAAAAGCCGCAGGCCGCGATCAACACCAGGGCCGCCACCGGCCGCAGGGACAGCCGCCCGGAGAGGAATGAGATGCCGGCCAGAAGATGGAGCAGGTATCCCGAGGTGATGGCGAGAGGCAGAAGCATGTTGAGGCCCAGCCACGGGGTCTTGTATTTCACGACGCCGTATGCGAAGAACAGGAGCAGCGCCCACACGGACGCCATCACCGCGATGAAGGAGCGCCGGAGGACAAAGGCGAAAAACAATCCCGCGAAGCCCAGATAGATGAGCGCCGGATCGGCCTCGCGAAGCCACTCGAAATGCTGGTACCACGGGTTCTCGTGGTCCCTCACCGCGGTTTTCGTCCAGAACGCGAAAGTGCGGAAGGCGTCGAGCACGCCCGTCGGGTTTCGGAAGAATGACGAGTACATGAGGCCCGCGGACGTGACGAAGGCGAGGGCTCCGTGCAGAAGGTTCTCCGCGTGCTCAATGGCGTAGGGTCTTATGCCGCGAAGGAGAGCCAGTGGCGTAATCCCCTCGACCAGCCACGCCGCCACTACGGCTCCGCCCATCATCGCCCCGGCCGAGACAAACGCCGTCTCCTTGGTGGCGAAGAGCAGCCCGAGGGAGAGGCCGGTGGCCACGAAACGCCATCTCTGACGTCCGCCGGCGAAGGGGGCGGCCGCGACCGCGAACAGGGTGAAGGCGACGAAGAGCGCCTCGTGAATGAAGTAGCGCGAATAGAACACCGCGCCCGGCGAGGTCGCGAGGAGGGCCATGGCGGAAAGGGCCATGACCGCGCCCGCGACCGAGAGGAAGCGCCACAAGACGAAAACCGTAAGCGTTCCGAACAGGGCGGTCGTGCCGCGGACCGCCGCGTCCGAGAGACCGAAGAGGCCGACCATCGGCAGAGTCAGGTAGTAGAGCGTGGGGCCGTGGTAATTGCTGGGGTCGTACTTGAAGATCCCCTCGCGCAGGAGCCGGGTCAGGAAGAAGCCGTTGACACCTTCGTCGTGGTGGAAGGGGCGAAGGCTCAGGTCGTGGAAGCGCAAAGCCATCGCGAGAGCGAGGATGACGAGTGCCGCGAGGTCGGTCCTGGTGAAGCGTTTCATCGAACTCTGACGAGACGATAGGGGGATTCCACGAGCGATGGAAGACCCTGCAGCAGGGAGGGATCGGGGATAAGCGGCAACTCCGCGGGTGTGATCGCGATCGCGTCAATCGCGGGGAGCCGCGAACCCGGCGAGCCAGCGCCCGCACCTCGGAACACAGCTTCGGCCACCGGCTTGCGCGCGATGTAGTCGAGCCCCTGCGACCACAGATGTCCCTCATAGCCGAGAAACACGCGCCGCCCGGAGAGGAGCACCGCGTGGTTGTGAGTCGGGGCGGTGAGGATCGTGGTCGTGGAAGGCGTGGTTTCCCGGACCTTCGCCGCGAACGCGAGATCGTTTCGATCGAAGATCCCGTAGACGCCGCCCGCCATCGCCACCTTCGAGATATCGAGCGCTCCGGAAAGCAAGGTGACGACGAACGCTGCGACCGCGATGGCCCGCCCAGTCCGGCCATCCTTCCAGAGAAAGCCGAGAGCGAGCGCCGCGAAAGGGGCGAGGCCCGCGTGAGCGGGAGCCAGGAACTTCATGTTGTCCCAGATCCACGGAGACAGGCGGAAGAGGTTCGCAAGGATGAAAAGAGAGGCGAAGGGCAAGGCGAAGAGGCGCAAGGACGAGGGCGCCGCGCGCGCGATGCCGAACAGAGCCAGCGGCAGGAAGAGTCCCGCGTTCATCAGCCAATAGCGGAGCGGCTGGGCGGCCCCCCCGTCGAAGCCGGGCTGCCACGCGAAGAACGTGCCGGTCGAAAGTGAGTTGCGCGTAGCCATGAAAAGGATGGCGGGAACGGCGATGGGGACGAGGCCGCGGGCGAACGCCAACGCGTGGGTCAGGTCCGCCCTGACCGCGAAGAGGAGCGCGCAGAAGCCGAGGACCACGAAGGAGTGCGAGTGGACAAGGGGGAGGAGCGAGCCGATCAGTCCCGCGCGCAGCCACGATCGAGGAGGCGGTGTCGCCGAGCCCTCCTCCTTCCTGAAGCTTTCCACGAGCAGGGCAAGGGCAAAGAAAAGGAGCGGCCATCCAAACAGGATCGAGCGCTGCGGAATGAAGAGGGTGATCGCGAAGTTGGCGTATCGGGTCCCCGAGTCGTTGATGGTGAGATCGGGCCCGCCCGCCCACCACGTCGTCACCGCCTGGGTGCTCGTCAAGGCCAGGAACCCGAACCCTCCCGAGAACAACGTGAGCGCCGCCGCCGCGCGGCCGAGGGAGCGCGATCCGCTGACCGCTTCGCCGAACCGAACCAGCGCCACCACGACGGCAAGGCCGAGAAGCAGGGTCGGCCAGAAGAAGGCATCGCGCCACGACCCGCCGGCCGCGATGATCATGCCGGAGACGAGGTCGCAAAAGAAAGGGTAGGTGAGAGGCACGCCGGCAAGCTCAGGATGGTCGGGCGGGAAGTTGTCGCCGTAGGCGAAGCCGGCTGCGATCGCCATGTGGAAGGGCAGGTCGCCGAGATTGTGTCGAGCCCCGGTGACGATGCTGGTTCCGGTTTCGAGGAGAGTTCGATCGGCCAGACGCGCGACCGTGAGCACGCACAGCAGCGTGAGTACGAGGACTCGCCAGTTCGGGAGCACCGCCGCGCGGGCCGAGGCGAGGAAGGCGGCCGGCGCCCCGAGCGAGACGCCGAGGCCCATGGTCAGGAGCGCGGCTACGACCACCGTGATCGGACTGAGGCTGAAGGTCCACCCAAGGATGAAGCCCCAGCCTGCGAACAAGGCGAGACCGATGGCAGTACCGAGCGCCAGTGTCTCGGCCAGGTGGGTTGAGGCCTCATCGAGTCGCCGCGCGAGGAGTGCCCCGGCGAACGACACCCGGAGAAGCAGAAGGAGAGCGACCACGTCCGCGTCTTCGGACTAGACCATCGCGGTCTTGCGGACGCGGTCTCGGTTGGCGCGGAAGAATTTCACGATTACGTCGATGTAGGACTCCATCTGTGGGCAGGTGAGGCTGAGGGTCGCAAGATCGGTTCTCGCCTGGGATGCGTCATACCGGCACCGATGGCCGAAATAGGCTATCGATTCAGGGATGAGGCCGAGTATTCGCTGAACCATGGGGACCGAGACCGCGGCGCGAACGACGGGCAGGGGGAGCGGCACATAGATGTAGGAGCGGCCGAGCGACTTCGCCATCAGCCGCGTGAAGCTGCGCACATCCCTGCCGTCGGGGTCGGTGAGGTTGTAGGTTTTGCCGAGACTCAAAGGCGAGGCCGACAGACGCGCCAGGCCCTCGACCACGTAGTCCACCGGCACCACGTTCATCGTGGCGTCCCGAGGTCCCTCGAGGAAGACGAAGGGGATCTTCTCCATGGCGCCCATCACGGTGTACGGGCCGTCGAATTTCGCGGTTTCACCGGTGCGCGAGTCGCCCCACACCACGCCGGGACGGTAGACCGTAATAGGCAGGCCGCTACTCACCACATCCTTTTCGGATTCGAACTTCGTCGACTCGTAGTGGTTCTTGAAGCTCTGTCCGCGGTCGAGATCGGTCTCGCGGAAAACCCCCTCGAACGTTCCCGAAACGTAGGCGGTGGAGACGTGGTGGAAACGCTTGAACCCGGGGGCGGCCTTCGCGAACGCGATCATGTTTTGGGTGCCCGTGACATTGACCTTCCGCGCGAACTCTTCGCTCACCGCAAGGTCGTAGACCGCGGCGAGGTGGTAGATCGAGTCGAGACTGTTGAGGATCGACGCGCGCCGTGACGGTTCGATGCCGAGGCCTTCCTGGGTGATGTCGCCCTCGACGAGGCCGGCGCGGTTTGTGGCGATGCCGAGCCGGGCGAGTTGGGATTCGGCTTGATCGCGAAACCGCGGCTGAACGAGGCAGCGGAACTCGGTTTCCGGATGGAGTTCCAGAAGGCGGGGAAGAAGTCTCTCACCGAGGAAGCCGGGGAATCCGGTCAGGAGGGCTTTGGGAGCGCCTGGAGTCATGACGATGGCGCAGTCTAACGATTTGACGAGGAAGGAAGTGCCACCTATGGTTTGAGCATCATGTTGAACGATTTCAAGGTATTTCTTCAGCGGGGAAATGTGGTCGAACTGGCGGTGGCCGTGGTCATCGGCACCGCGTTCGGGAAGATCGTGACGTCGCTCGTCGACGACATGGTGATGCCCCTCGTCGGCGTCATCCTCGGCGGCGTGAACTTCAAGGACCTGGCTCTCAAATTCGGCGAGTCCACCTTCAAGTACGGCAACTTCATCCAGACGTCCCTCGACTTCCTGATTGTCGCGGCCGTCGTGTTCGCCCTCGTCCGCGCCTACGAAAGGCTCCGCGGCGCCCCGCCCAAAGCCGAGTAGCTTGTTACGCTCCGGTGTCTTGAATCGACCGACCGCCAAAGAGTGGGGAAGGGCTTTGGCCCTGTTCACTCTGCTGACCGTGGCCATGACCTGGCCCTTCGCGGCGCGCCTCCGGATCATCGATGCGGGCGACGCGGCCTACTTCACGTGGGCGGTCGGCTGGCAGACGCATACGATCCAGACCGACCCCCCATCCCTCCCGCACGGCAACTTCTACGCGCCGAGCCGCTTCACTTTCTTCATGGACGAGCCGGTTCTCGGCACCGGCCTTCTCGTTCTGCCGCTGTCCTGGTTTACCGACGACGCGATCTTCCTCTTCAACGTGGCGCGCCTTCTCACCTGGGTTTTGACCGGACTTTTCACCTGGCGTCTGGCCCGCGATGTCGGCTGGGGACAAGGGGCCGCCCTCGCTACCGGTGCTTTCTTCGCCTTCTCGCCGATCCGCGTGGATCAGGTCTCGCATCTGTCGACTCTCGGCACGCAGTGGATTCCCCTCGTCTATCTGTTCGCGCGACGCTTCTGTCTCTCGCCGAATGCCGGAGACGCGATCCGCACCGGGCTCTTCTTCGCGCTCTCGGTCCTCGCCTGCGGCTACCACGGCCTCTTCTTCGGGGTTCTGCTCCCGATCTCGCTGCTGCCGTTTCTCTCCGCCGCGCGCTCTCGCGCCATTTTCACCACGGGCCTCCTCACCGTCGCTTCGGCATCGCTTCTCCTCTATCCCCTCTACGCCCTGAGTCGTGAAGCGCTCGGTCCTCTCGCGTTCGCCCGCTCCACCGCCGATACCCTCAAGTACGCGGCGTCGATCGAGACCTTCTTCGCGGCCAATCGCTGGAATCGCGTGTGGGGAGAGCTGACCGAGAACTTCCGCGGCGATCCGAGCAACCTCTTTCCGGGGCTGGTGGTTGTGCTCCTCGGCGTCGTCGCCTTGGCCGGCCTTCGCCGCGACACATCCATCGAGGCGCGCCGCTTCCTGGCCGCCGCTCTCGTCCTCGGCATCGCCTCGGCTCTTCTGGCCCTTGGTCCCGAGATCCGTTTCCGCGGGACCGAGGTAGCGCCCGGACCGTTCGCGCTCCTTCGCGACCACGTCGCGGTCTTCTCGAACATCCGGGCCACCGGCCGGGCCGGCATCTTCTTAGCGTTCGCACTGGCGCTTCTCGCCGGATATGCGCTGAGCACGTTCCGCCGGACGACCATCCTCTCCGCGGCGGCCGTGGCGCTCTTCCTCATCGAAGCGCGGATCGCGCCCATCCCCACGCCCGACTGGACGAACGTTATCGATTCTCGCGAGCCCGTGCCGGCGGTCTATCAGTGGCTCAAGAACCAGCCGCGCGGGATCGTGGTTGCCGAACTCCCCGCTCGCGCCGCGGGGGACTACGCGCGGCCGGCCTTTCACGACAGCATCTACATGGTCTGGTCCACGCGCCATTGGCAGACCCTCGTGAACGGCTTCGCGGGCGCCGAGACGCCGCTCATCCGGAGGTTCCGCGAGACCGCGGCTTCGTTCCCCGATAGCGGGGCTCTCGACGTCATGGCGGAGGCGCGCACCCGGTACGTGATCGTCCACCTCCGCGGCTTCGGTCCGAACCAGAGGACGCGCCTCGAGTCGAGGGTGACCGAGATGCAGGATCGCGTCCGCGAAGTCGTACGTTTCGCGAACGGCGATCGACCGGAGGCCGATGTGGATGTCGTCTACGAACTCCTCGGACCGGGGCCGCGTTTCTAGGTCGAGCCGCGCCTCGACACTAAGATCTTCACTCGCCTCATGACGCCCGATGACGATCTCCGCCGCCGCATTCCTCAGGTCGCAAGACTCCTGGAGCGACCCATGGTGAAGGGCGCCATCGCCGCGCGCGGCCGGGCCGTGGTGGAGCGCGTGGTGCAGGAGCGCGTGGCCGAACTCCGGACCGTCGCTCAGTCGAAGGCTGTGGCTGAGTTTGAGCAGGCGCTCGAGAGCCTCGATGCGCGTATCGTCGCGGCGAGCGAGAGGGCCGCCTCTCATTCGCTCCGTCGTGTCATCAACGCCACCGGTGTCGTGGTCCACACGAACCTGGGCCGCGCCCCGCTGTCCCCCGAAGTGGCGGCGCACGTGGCCGCGATCGCCTCGTCATACTCCAACCTCGAGTTCGATCTCGAGAAAGGCGAGCGTGGTCATCGCGAGACCCATGCCGAGGGCCGTCTTCGCGCGATGCTCCATGCCGAGGCTTCGGTGGTCGTCAACAACAACGCGGCCGCGGTCCTGCTCGCGGTCAACACCTTCGCGGAGGGCCGCGAGGTCCTGGTGAGCCGGGGCGAGCTGGTGGAGATCGGCGGATCATTCCGCATTCCTGAGATCCTGAAAAAAGGCGGCGCTCGACTCGTGGAGGTCGGCACCACCAATCGCACGCGGCTCAAAGACTTCGCGAACGCGATCACGCCCGAGACCAGCCTGATCATGCGCGTGCATCCCTCGAACTTTCGGATCGTGGGTTTCACCGAATCCGCGGACCTCAAGGAACTCGCGGCGCTGGGTCGCGAGCGTTCGATCACCGTGGTCGAAGATCTGGGCAGCGGCCTGCTCGATTCGATGCCCTCGCCCCTCGATCAGGAAGCCACGATCGCCGAGAGCCTCGCCGCGGGCGTCGATGTGGTGACCGCGAGCGGCGATAAACTGCTCGGTGGTCCGCAGGCCGGTCTGCTTGTCGGTAGAAAGCAGCCGATCGACGCCCTGCGACGCAACCCTCTCTATCGGGCGCTTCGCGTGGACAAGATGACGATCGCGGCCCTCGACTCCGTTCTCGCGCTGCATGAGGCCGGGCGGGGTGAGGCCCTTCCGGTGCCGCGCATGCTCGCGACCCCCCTGGCGGCGATCGAAGCGCGAGCGGAGGCTCTGCGGGATCGGCTCCGCGCCGCAGGCCTCGCCGGCGATTCGATCGATGTGCGCCGAGTCGACTCCGCGGTGGGTGGAGGGGCCGCACCGGACATCGCGTTGCCCTCGGCGGCGCTGGTGGTGAAACCGCGGACCATGTCCGCGGGTGCTTTGGCCGCGCGCCTTCGTGAGGCCACAACACCGATCGTCGTCCGCATCGAGGATGACGCGGTCCAGTTCGATCTGCGAACCGTCCTTCCCGGCGAAGAGATGGAGATCGAGCGGACCCTTCTTGAGATCCTTGGGGGCGCGGCACGATGAGAGGAAGAAGTCGCCGGATCCTGATCGTGGGTGCGGCCCTGCTGGCGCTTGTCTCCGACCGGCCCATCGCGGCCCAGGTTCAAGCCCCGGCGATCACCCATCCCTACGGCCGCGCCGTGGTCGAGGTGGCGCTGTCGCACGCCCGGCCGGGCGGTGTCTTCGGTGTGGGCGTGCGGAACGCGCGCTGGGCTACGGCCAACACACTTCTCGACGGCCGGCGCGGCGCGCTGGTCCTGGAGCGGGGCCGCCTTTTCGGCATCATCCCCGTGGCCCTCGATACGACTGCGGGCGAACACAAGCTGTCCCTCTTTTTCCCTGGCGGCCGACGCCGAGGGGGTGCGGCCAGTCTCCAGGTCCCGGTCGCCGCCGCGGTCCGACCGCACCGCACTCGCACCCTCACGCCGGAAGGGGCGACCGCGGCGACCACACAGGCGGCGCTCGGCCATGGTCGGTTCCTCCTCGGCGCGATCCGGACCCGCGACGTGAAGACGCATCACAACGGTCCCCTGCGCCCTCCGCTGGCCCAACCCATCTCGTTTCCTTTCGGAGGCGCTGAGGATTACGGCCGCGTGATGGGTCCGGTGAAGGACGGTCTCATCGGCGAACAGCACCGCGGCGTGGACTACGAGGTTCCCCCGGGAACCGTGGTGGCCTCTCCCGGCGCGGGCGTCGTGCTTCTCGCCCGCAGCTTGATCTTCTCGGGCGAAACCGTGGTGATCGGCCACGGTCATGGTCTCGTGAGCGTTCTCTCGCACCTGAGCTACGTGAACGTGCGTGAGGGCGAAGTGGTGGCGCAAGGCACGACCGTGGGAACGTCCGGACAGACCGGCCTCGGAGCCCAGACGCCCCACGTCTGTTTCTCGGTCTACCTGCATTCGCTCAACGTCGACCCGGAAGCATTGATGGACGCCACCCTCTGGCCAAGGTAAGGGCACGCTGCGCGTGCCCGCCGCACCAGACGCACCGATTTCGGGGCACGCGCAGCGTGCCCCTACGGTTACGGGTTCGACCGAACCACGGCGGCGCGGACCAATGTAGGGGCACGCTGCGCGTGCCCCCTACCGTCGCTGCCGCAACACCTCGTACGCGGCCACCGCGACCGCGTTGGAGAGATTGACGGATCGCACCGACCCCGGAACCTGCGGCAGCGAGACGAGCGAGTCGCGGTACTTCGCGCGAATCTCGTCGCTCAATCCGGTGCTCTCTCGTCCGAAGACGAGCACCGTCGGCCCGAGGTACGACGGATCCCAGTACGACCTCTTCGCCTCCGCCGAGAAAAAGAAAGGGGTCCCGAGCTGAGGAAGCACGCCTTCGATCACGGCGAAGTTCTTCCACACCACCGGATCCACCGCGGGCCAGTAGTCGAGACCGGCCCGCTTCACCCGCGCGTCGTCGAGGGAGAAACCGAGCGGCTCGACGAGATGGAGCTTCGCGCCCGTCGCGAGGCAGGTCCGTCCGACGTTGCCGGTATTGAAGTGGATCTCCGGCTCCACGAGGACGATATGCAACGTGAAACGGCGCAGCTCTTCGAGGGTCGGCGTCGTCATGCGGCGGCGGATGGCGCCTGGAGGTCGAAGAGGTCGAAACCATCTTCGTTGGCGATCGCCGTAGAGCCCGCGTCGAGTGCCAGTACCGCCGGGTCGACATACGCGCGTTCGACGATCAGGTAGCGGACGCCGAGCCTGCGTGCCGCGGTTTCGACGCGCTCCCGCCAGACCGGCGACACCAGTTCGAATTTGTCGAGCGAGCCGCTGTGCGAGCCCCAGAGCACGGATCGCCGGGTGCGATACGCGATGTAGTCGCTGTAACCGCCGGGAAGACACACGACGCCTCCCGGCGGCAGCGCCTCGAACCGGGCCGCGAGTGTGCTCAGTCCCGGCGGCACATGTGCCGTGAGTTCATCCTTCTTCCGCCGCATGTAGACGACGAAGAACGCGACGGATGCGACGCTGGCCGCGAGAGCAACCACTGTGGCGCTCCCGATCAGCGAGCGCAGCCCGCCCGCCTCCGCGATCGCGTCGGCCACGACCAGCACGGTCGGGAAGATCGCCGACTTCATGTAGTTCCGGCCCGGACCGAACGCGCGCAGCGGCCAGGCCAGTGTCCCGGCCACCGCGAGTGCGGCAAGGGACACCGCCCAGACATACAGCGGATCCTTCGAGGGCGGTACGAGTACAAGAGCCACAACAAGAGGATGCTCGCCAATCAGCCGGACGATCTGAGGGGCCGAGCCCGCCGCCCAGGAAGCCCAGTTCCCGAGCACCCGCAGACCAGGGTTCGCGTGGTCCGCCGTAGAGCGGCGAGTCCAGGATGGGATGCGAACCGAACGAGCGCCGGTTGCGAATCCGGAACCGAACCGCATGAACGTAGTTCGCGAAGACCCGGCCGAGGTGTCCGAGGGAAAGGAACCAGGCCGCGACAAGCCCCGCGATTCCGAGCGTCAGGTAGACAAGATCCGTCCGCGTGATCGAGAAGACCGCAGCGACGAAGAAGTACGCGGCAAGGCCGGTCGCCGACGAGAGGAACAAGACCGCAGCCGCAGCGATCGCGGCCGCGATCGACATCGCGTCACGGGTATCGGCGGCCTGGAGCAGAAGGAGGAGACTCACGGCCTGAAGCAGCACGCTGAGGCTGCGTGGCGTCAGCGCGCGTGTTTCCGAAACCATGGCGGGAGAGACCGCGTAAGCGGCCGCGGCGATGAGGGCGGTCTCCGGCGAGCTGGTGAGGCGCAGCGCGAGAGCGTGGAGAAGGATCAGGGTGAGGCAGTCGATGGCCGGAGAGATCGCCCAGTACGTGCGCCTCAGGAAAGCCTCGGGGAGACAGCCAAGAAGCGAGGGGAACACGGGTGCGTACGATTGCTCCTCGTCCTGCAGCAGGTACTCGGGCAGGCGCACGCGTAGTCCCGGATTCTTCCGGAACGCTCGGGCGTAGGCGAGGTAGTACCAGGCGTCGACGCCCCCGGGCTCGCGCTTCCAGAACACCGCGGTGCGAGCGAAGAAGGCCAGCGCGGTTACGACGGCCAGAGCCAGCATCGAGGACGTTCCGTCCATCAGATCTGGAGCTAGAACTTCACGGCTCGCATCACCGCCCGCGGCAGGAGGCGGATCACCATCATGACCAGCGCCCAGATGGGAGGGGCGTACACCACGGGCGCGCCGCGCAGGATGGCGGAGAGCACGGTCTTCGCGACATCGTCGGGGTCGCCCGCGAAAGGAGGCTCCTTCAGCTTCTGCGTCATGGCCGTGCGGACGAAACCCGGCTTGATGCAGGTCGTGATGAGACCATCGGCGCGATGGAGATGATCGAGCCCTTCGAGGTAGTGGGAGAGGCCGGCCTTCGTCGCGCCGTAGATGACCACGGGCTTGCGGCCGCGTTCCCCCGCGACCGATGAGAACACCGCGAGACGTCCGCCGCCCCGCGCGAGGAGCCGCACCCGCGCTTCTTCGCAGAACAGGATGGTGTTGGTGAAGTTGGCGGTGAGTACCTCGGCGGCCCGCGCCCGGTCGGCCCCGAGTTCGTCCTGAGTTCCAAAGATCCCGGCGCTCAGAATGACGGTATCGAGACCGCCGAGTGCGGTGTCGGCCGCGTCCAAAGCGGGCGCGAACGAGGCCGGGGCCATCAGATCGCAGAGCCCGGTCGATACCGCAGCGGCGCCCCGGGCTTTGAGGTCCTCGGCGCACTTTCCGGCGTCATCGGCATTTCGCGCGAGAACGTGAATCGAATCGCCGCGGACCGCGATCAACCGGGCGAGCGACCGGCCGATGCCGCGGGTCGCGCCCAGCATCACTACTTTCATGTGAGCGCGAGTCTCGCCGATTGTGCGCTCCGAAGTCGACCCGAAGGATCGTATTTCTGCTTGATCTCGCGCCAGGCGTCGAGTCGTTTCTCCATCCGGCGATATTCCTCGGCCTTCGTGAAGCGGTCTTTCGCGAGGTACACGCGGCCCCCGAGTTCGATGAGGTGGGCGTTCAGGGTCTCGACGATCCGCGGCGTGTCGTCGCGCACGGGAAGATCGAGCGCCACCGTGGTTCCTTTGAGAGGGAACGACAGCAGGCCTTCGCCCTCCTCGCCGCAGTCCTTGATCACCGAGAGCATCGAGCTGCCGCCGGTGCGGCGCAGGAGGTTGAGGAAACTCTTGACCCCTTCGGACCCCGCGGCCTCGGGGATCACGCACTGATACTGGGTGAAACCGCGGGTGCCGTAGAGGCGGTTCCAGTTCCGGATGGCGTCGAGGGGATAGAAGAAAGTCTCCGGATGTTCGATCTTTCGTGTGGGTTGCGAGGAATGAATGCCGTAAAAGAAAGCGTTAAAAAGGGAGACGGTGAGACGCGAGATGACGAAGTCGGGCAGAACCACGGGCAGGCCGGGCCGGATCAGAGGCTGAGGCACACCGGGCCTCGCTTCTTCGGCACTCGCCCATCGGCCGCGCATCAGGACGCCGCGACCGAGTGTTCCCGAAGCGCCGAGGGTGTCGATCCAGCCCATGGTGAAGGGAAAGCGCCGAGCCGCGTCCTTGAGGCCCGCGAGGTAGGCGTCGATGTCGGGCATGCGTTCGGTTTCGATCGCCACCCAGGCCGAGGGGACGCGCGGCATCTTGAAAGTGACGTCGAGGATGTGGCCGAGCAGGCCCATGCCGCCGATGGTGGCCTTGAAGAGGTCGGCGTTCTCGGTGCGCGACGCGGTGACGATGTCGCCGCTCGCGAGTCGCATCCGGATCTCGCTCACGTGCGCCCCGAAACTGCCGGTCGCGTGATGGTCCTTGCCGTGAACGTCGGCCGAGACCATGCCGCCGAGGGTGATGAACTGCGTGCCAGGACCGACCGGCGCCACGAAGTTCCGCCTCCAGAAAGTGCGGTTGAGCTGGAGCAGAGAGAAACCCGATTCGGCGCGCAGAACACCGGTGGTTTCGTCGAAGGCGAGAATCCGGTCAGCGAGACGGCACGACGCGACGACGCCGTCCGCGGGATGGGGAAGGGACGAGTCGCCGTAGGAGCGCGCGAGACCGCGGGTGAGCGTCGCGTCGCGCGTGATCGCCTCGATGTCCTCGGATGCCACCTCGCGCCCCGGCCCGAAGACACGCCCCCAGCCGGACAGCAGAGATTCCTGATTCACGACGATTCGAAGGCTAACAGGGGGTCCGTGGCGGTTGGAAGAGCCCCCCCGCCCCGGTCGGCGTCCGTGACTGTTGAGAGAAACCCCGCCCGTCCGTCGCCCGAAGACCCTACCCCGCCCGGAGATACTCTCGTCACCCCCGCGAAAGCGGGGGCCTAGCGCGTGCTGTCCGTCCGCGTTCCGCGACAGACTGCACTTCCGCTTCAGCTCTATGTCGGAGTTGCGCGGGTGCGGACGGAGATCTTTCGTTTCGCGGGTTGCTAACGGCGTTCCTTCGTTTCGCGGAGGGAGAACGGACAGCGCGCGCGCTAGGCCCCCGCTTTCGCGGGGGTGACGTGAGTGAACAAGGAGCCGATAGTTGCTTCGAGGGGGGAACCCAAATCATCACTCGCGAACCTCGCAGTGCCGACTCCTAAAGCCGCCGGACGATGTTCGGAAAATCCCGCCAGACCGGAATACCGCAGAAGTGTTCGCCTTCCGTGCACGTGGGCGTGATCCTGCCCCGCCGAAGGACGCAGGGTGGTCCCATGTGCTTCGCGAGACGCGGATGCACAGCGCGCACCTGCTCCAGCTCGTCCATCGACGCGCGGTAGATCTCTTCCTGAGCGTTCAGGCATGTCCGCATCACCCACTTGTGAGCGAGATACATGAGCGAGCCCGACTCGTGGAAGCGGAGCGCCGTGGCATTGGGCAGGACGTAAACCGCGTGTTCGTGGCTGACCCCCATTTCGAGGAGCGTCTCTTTCGCCTTCCAGGCGTGAGCGACGGTTTCCTCGAATACCGCGAGCGCCTCGGCATTGGCGGCGATGAGCGGCGGCACGATCACGTCGGGCGCTTTCGTGTGCGTGAGCGTCAACATGGGCCGGGAAGCCGGCGTCATGCGATGGCGCTGATCCTGCGAGTCGGCGGTGTGCGAGAGCTTCTTGAGGAACGTGTAGTTCGCGTGATGGGACACGCGGGAGAGTGGCGAATACGGCGAAAGGTCCATCGCGTCGAGGCGGTATTGATTGAGCCCGGGCGAGAGCGCGCGCTCGATCGCGTCGTCGTCGGATAGCGCCGATCGGTCGAGGCCCAGCACCGCCCGCATCGCGTC
>JANNJB010000342.1:0-2833 GCA_031405615.1 Vicinamibacteria bacterium
GGACCAGGTTCGACTGGACGACCGTTGCGAAGCCTGACTTCTTCATGGTCACGACGTATCGGCCCGAGGTGAGCTGGAGAAAGACGAAACGGCCGTCGGCGCCTGTGGTGATCGTCCGGCTCAGGTTGGTATCGAGATTCCTGGCCTCAACCGAGGCGCCTTGAACCATCGCCCCCTGGGGGTCGGAGATCGTGCCCTGGATGACGCCGGTGGTGATCTGGGTCTGGGCCGAGGTCAGGCTCGCCAGAAGCGCCACAAAAACGGACGCGCGGAAACTCGTGAATCGCATACTTTTCCTCCTGAAGCAGTGAGACGTTTCCGGGACTTTAGCCGATGGTTTTCCGGTCCGCTCAAGTTAAATCTCGGAGCGCGGTCAAACCTTCGTCGGCAGAACGTCACGACGAGGTCGCGGACGCCTTGTACATTGCGGCTTGGATCGTTCCAACACCCACTCATGCAAGGGAGACCACGATGAAGAGATTTCTCCAGACTCTCGAGGAGCAGCGCTTCGACGACCACCGCTTCTATCACCACAGCCGGATCAATCAGTCGCTTCACCTTCTGAGCGCCTTCTGTTTCCTGTGTTCCTACGCTCTGCTTTTCACCTCCCCGGTGGCAGCGGCGCTGATCGGCTGGATCCTCGCGATGCTCTCCCGCCAGGCCGGTCACTTCTTCTTCGAACCCAAGGGTTATGACGAAGTGAATCGCGCCACCCACGAGTACAAGGAAGCGGTGAAGGTGGGGTACAACCTGCGCCGCAAGGTGGTGTTGCTGACCATTTGGGCCCTGATCCCGGTGGCCTTGCTCGTCCAGCCGGAGTTGTTCGGACTTATGACCGCTCACACCGATACCCCTTCGTTCCTTCAAAACCTCTCGCGTCTTTGGATCGCGCTCGGCGTGGGGGCGGTTCTCTTTCGCACCATCCATCTGTTCTTCCTGAAGGACGTCACGAGCGGCCTGGCCTGGTTCACCAAGATCCTGACCGACCCGTTCCACGACATCAAGCTCTACTACAAGGCGCCGCTCCATGTCCTGCGGGGCGAACTCCTCGACCCTATCGTCCCGACGAAAGCCGCGGCCTGAGACCGCACCTCTCAGTTCTTTCCCGCGAAGCGCGCGGCCAGCAACTCCCTCAGAATCCGTCGGTGAATGCTGCGGTTCGTGAGCGTGACGTCCCGCCACCACCAGCCGTCCGCCTTCATTTGGGAGGCCGCGGTCTCGAAGCGCTCCGCCACCTCGCTCCAGTCCGGGTCCTGGTAGTTGAGGCTGAAGATGAAAACGCCCGGTGCCCACCCAGCTCAGGGCCAGGCCGTGCGCGCGCAGGTAGTACTGGAACATCCAGTTGTAGCAAGAGGGTTCGGTGTAGAGAACCGTCCAGACCGACGAAAGATTCGCCACCTGAACCGGCAGATCCAGTTCGCGCATGCGTTCGTTCAGCCGGGCCGCCCGCTCATTCCAGATCTCGTCGAGGCCACGATAGAGGTGCGCGACCTCAGGGGTGTCGAGACGCACCAGGAATTCATTCATGGCGCTCATGACATAGGGATGGGCGTTGAACGTGCCGCGCGCGAAACAGATGTCCGAAGGGCGATCGTCGCGGAAACGTTTCATCAGGTCGTGCCGCCCGCAGACGACCCCGATCGGCAGACCCCCCGCCACCGTCTTGCCGTAGGTCACGAGGTCGGCGCGAACGCCGAAGTACTCCTGGACGCCGCCTCGAGCCAGACGGAAGCCCAGGAAGACCTCGTCGAAGATCAATGGGATGCCTCGCTGCGTGCAGACCTCGCGGAGGCGACGGAGCCAGGCGGCGTAGGCCGCGCAATCGAAGCCGGCCCGCCGGCTGCTGCTCAGGAGGGTCGAGTCGGAAGGCGCCGACGAATTGGGGTGGAGGGCCTGCAGGGGATTGACGAGGACACACGCGATGTCCGAGCGGGAGCCGATGACGCCCAGCGCGCCATCGTCCTGATCCTTGAGAGTGTAGGTGGCGCTTGGGGTCGAGGGATTGCCGACTCCTGGTTGCACGTCGTCCCACCAGCCGTGATAGGCGCCGCAGAAGCGGACGAGGTGCGACTTCCGCGTGTGATACCGGGCGAGGCGCACGGCCTGCATCACCGCCTCGGTGCCCGACATGTGAAACGACACCTCGTCATGGCCAGAGATTTCGCGAAGCCGCCGCACATTGTCGACGACAACCGGGTGATAGGAACCAAGGACCGGACCGAGTTCACGCGCCCGATGGAAAGCCGCGTCCAGACACTCCTTGTAGAAGTCGTAGCCGAAGACGTTCACTCCATAGGAACCGGCGAGGTCATACGCCTCGTTCCCGTCGAGGTCGGTCAGCTTGACCCCGGACGAGGAAGCCACGAAACCGCCGGTTTTAAGATGCTCGCGAACGAACCGGCTGAACTGAAACGGCACGCGGTACGCGGCAGTGAACTGGAGGTCGGAGACGTCTCTCTGCGCCTCGGCCGTCATAGCCAGAGTGTGGGGGCGGCTCTCGCGAAACATCTCCGCAAGGCCCATGAAGGCCTCCCGACGACGCGTCGCGATGGGTTCCGGAGCGCCGTCGACACGGAAGAACCTCGCCTCGTCGTACTCGTAGGAGGGCAGGAGTTGCGCCAGCCGGGACGAGAGACGCGAGTGGCCGCCGAGGGAAGGATGTTTGGCTCTCGACAGATCGAGCCGGGACTTCATGCGGGGAATCGCCCCAAGACTCATGGCTCCGAGCACGAGCAGCGCGGTGGTATCCATCGGCGTCTGGAAGTGTGCCCGAAAAGCGAGACATTCCCGTGACCTTGCGAACCGCGCTTCGCGCGCTGCTCCAGCAGGAGGA
>JANNJB010000343.1:0-2123 GCA_031405615.1 Vicinamibacteria bacterium
TGATGCGCGGCGTCATGATCGCGCTGGGGGCCCAGCTTCTCCAGCGCTTCGCTTGGATCATCTACGTCTTTGGCGGTTTCCTGATCCTGACCGGGATCAAGATGCTGCTCCTCAAGTCGGACGAGACCGACCCCAACCGCAACATCGTCGTGCGGCTGACGCGCAGGATCTGGCCGATCACGGAGAAGTTCCATGGCGAGCACTTCTTCGTGCGCGCGGGCAGCGCCGCCTCGCACGAGCCGCCGGTGCCGGGGGCGCAGACCGAGGTCGACAAGGTGGTCGACGCCGCCCGGGCGGGGACGCTTCTCGCCACCCCGCTGTTCCTGGCGCTGGTCATGGTCGAAGTCACGGACCTGATCTTCGCGGTCGACTCCATCCCGGCGATCTTCGCCATCACCACCGACCCGTTCATCGTCTTCACCAGCAACGTCTTCGCGATCCTCGGGCTAAGAAGCCTCTACTTCGCGCTGGCCGGGATGATGGACGAGTTCCGCTATCTCAAGGTGGCGCTCGCCGTGATCCTCATGGTCGTGGGCGTGAAGATGATGACTCACGCCTGGTTGAAGACGATTCTCGGCGCGAACTTCAACCTGTACCTGCTCGCGGTTGTCCTTCTCATCCTTGCCGCGGGGGTCATGGCATCCCTCATTGCTTCGCGAAGGGATCGCAGCAAGGCTCGGGGTCACTGAAGGCCTAGCAGCCCGCGGGCCGTCCGTGCGGAGATTTCTCGATGACCTGGAGCGCCACCCGGGCGTCGATATCGTTCGCGGCCGCGGCCGCGAGCAGCCACTCTCGCTCGTGCGGGTGGAACTCGCCATCGCACAACGCGACCAGCGCCGCCTCGCGCAGGAAGGCCTCCGCCGCCGGCCGGGAGCTGAAGCGAGGGGGGGCGGTCAGGAAGTGCCGGTTCTCGAAGACGGAATCGATCGAGGCGTCAACGTAGGCGGCGTCGAAACCATGCTCGGCAGCCCAGGCCTGGATGTGGGCCCTCTGGGCCGCGTCCAGAACGCGGTCGACGGCCATCATCTGGACAATGCCCCTCAGGTGGAGGCCGCGATCCTGGAGCTCGGGTCCGTTAGGGGGCATCGGTGCAAAGCTAGCATGCGCGGCGCCCCCTGGCGGATGGGCAGGTGAGAAGGTGCACCGCGAGCGCGAAGCCTGGGTCAGAATTTCTCGGGCCGCAAGACCCCGATGTCGGCCACGAACAGGATCATGGCGTAGTTGTCGTAATAGCGCTCGCGCAGCAGCGTGCAAATGTCGTCCGCGGTAGTGGCGTTGCAGACCACCTCGATGCGGATGTTGGCGCTCGGCCCCCAACTGGCGTTTCGGACGCCCCGGCCCCCCTTACCCCGGGCATCCGTGATGGTGTACCCGCTGCCCCCCAGGCGCAGGATCTCGCCCGCCAACTCGTGCTCCAGCGCGGCTTCGGTGACGATGGTCAACAACTTGCGATGGTCCAGTGACATGACGTCAGCCTCCGAGGCGATGCAGGTACTC
Source organism: Vicinamibacteria bacterium (assembly GCA_031405615.1). Lineage (GTDB taxonomy): Bacteria > Acidobacteriota > Vicinamibacteria > Fen-336 > JAGNNV01 > JAGNNV01. The sequence goes on from JANNJB010000343.1 coordinate 1,498, forward strand.
GGCGAAGCGATGGTAGAGCGGGATCCCGGCCAGGATATTGAATGGGAACGTGACCCCCAGCGAGGCGGCAAGCGACAGTGCCGGATTGGCCTCCGGCACCGACAGCCGCATCGCCGCGGGCACCGCGATATACGAGGCGCTGGCCATCAGGGTCGCCATCAAAGCGGTGCCGCCGATCGACAAATCGAGCATCCATCCGAGCCCGGCGCCGAGGAGACCGGAAACGATCGGCATGGCCACGCCGAAGATGATCAGGAACAATCCGTGCCGCTTCAGGCTTGCCGTCTGGCCGGCGGCGATCAATCCCATTTCGAGCAGGAACAACGCGAGCACTCCCTTGAACAAGTCCATGAACAACGGGGCGATGGGCTGGATGCCGTCGGGGCCGGCGGCCCAGCCGATGGCCAGCCCGCCGAGCAACAGCATGAGGCTCTTGCCCGCCAAGACCTCGCGCAGTACCCGTCCCCAGGCCAGGTTGTGCTGACCACCTCGGGCCAGCAGAACGCCGATCACCAGTGCCGGAAACTCGAGCAGCACGAGCAACACCGTCATGTAGCCTTCGGCCTCCTGTCCGAGGCGGGCCAGGTAGGTCGTCCCAACCGCAAACGTGACCACGCTTACCGATC
>JANNJB010000344.1:0-5189 GCA_031405615.1 Vicinamibacteria bacterium
TTCGGATCGTGCGGGGAGATCTCGAAGGGTGTGATCCGCTGCATGCGGTAACGGATGCCGCTCGCCGCCTGGCCATAGCGGTTCTGCGGATAGATCCAGTAGCTCTGCTCCTGGCCCGTCTCCATGTTCATTCGGTAAAACTCGCCCTTGCACACGCCGTAGACGATGTGCGGCGAGCCTGGCTTGGGCTTCACCGGCCCGGTTTCGCAGCCCGGCCCGGGTACCTGCATCATCATCGCGTCGTCGTAGGCGTGGGCGAAGGGAGGCAGGCTCGGCAGGATCAGCGGCCAGCCCGTGTCCTGCTGCGCGCCGTAGAGGCGATAGGGAAACTGGTCGTCGGTCTCGATTCCGTAGATCTCCGCGGTCGGCTGGTTCATCTGCGTGGTCCAGGTGACTCCACCGTTCATGGTCACGTTGGCGCCGCCATCGTTGGTCTGAACCATCAGTTCGGGATTGTCGGGATTGATCCACAGAGCGTGATTGTCGCCATGCGGCGTCTGCAGTGTCTTGAAAGTGCGACCGCCGTCGGTGGACTTGAAGAAGCCCTCATTGCTCACGAACACAGTGTCCGGGTCGGTGGGATGCGCGTGGACGTTGGTGTAGTAGAAGGGCCGGCGAAGCAGACCCTGGTCGTTCGATTGACGGGTCCAGGTGGCTCCCGAATCATCCGTCCGGTAGAGAGCACGCTCCTCGCCCGGCGCTTCGATGAGGGCATAGACCCGCTTCGGATTCGCGGGCGAAATGTCGAGATCGATCTTTCCGATGAGACCCGCGGGAAGGCCGGCGGTCAGCTTCGTCCAGGTGTCGCCGCCGTCGATCGTCTTGTAGACGCCGGCCCCGCTTTTCGCTTCGCTGCCGCTGATGATCGTCCAGGGCTTCCTCTGCCCGAACCAGAGCGCGGCGTACAGCTCCTTGGGATTCGCGGGATTCATGGCCACCGCGGAGGCCCCGAGTTTTTCGTCGACGTGGAGCACCTTCTTCCACGTGCCGCCGCCGTCCGTGGAGCGGTACACGCCGCGCTCGGGCCCGGAAGTCCAGGGAAGGCCCTGGGCGGCCGCGTACACGGTTTGAGGGTCTGCCGGATGCACGCGCAGCTTGGCGATCTGACCGGCATCGCGAAGTCCGATGTGAACCCACGTCTTCCCGCCATCGTTCGAGCGATACATGCCGCGGCCGGCGATCACGTTGCTGCGGATGCCGTCGCTTCCCGTCCCGACGTACACAATGTCCGGGTTCGACTCGGCGACCTCGATCGATCCGATCGATCCCGTCTCGAAGAATGCATCGGAGACCGGGAGCCAGGTGAGACCGTAGTCGGTGGTCTTGAAGACGCCCCCGCCCGACGTGCCCTGGTAGAACGTTCCCGGATGTTTGCGGTGGCCCGCGACCGCGGTCACGCGACCGCCTCGCGAGGGACCCACCATCCGGTAGCTGAGGCCTCCGAGCAGCTTCGCGTCGATTCCAGGGTTCGGGGGCGCCTGGGCGCGCACTGAGGTTTCGATGCCCGCCGCCGCGAGAAGGAGCAGCGGGATGGAGAAAATACGCCGGACGTTCATTGTCGTCTCCTGAATGCGGGCTTCACCGCTCCTTGATAGTCAGAGGAACGGAGGCGCCCGCGGAGAGGAGCAGGCTCACGCCGTCCTCCACCGAAAGATCTGTTTCCACAACGTCCTCCACGGGGAGGATCACAACGTCCCCGACATAGAGATGGTTGGTCGGGACGTAGACCGTGAGCACATCGTGCGTGACCCCATCGCGCAGCGTGAGCTTGAACGAACCGGTGACAAAGCCGGGCGTGGTCCGGCCGGGCAGGCGGGCAAAGACGAAACGCTGGAAGGCGTCTTTCGATTGGGGTCCGCCGAATCCCGAAAGCACCTTCTTCGTGGTCCCATAGACCGAACCCACCAGAGGCACGACATCGAGCACGGCGTCGGCGCCGTCTAAGACTTTCTTCAGCGGACCCGCGGAGAAGAGAAGACCCGCAAGAAAGATGGTGGCCAGGGTGATGAGGAAGCCCAGACCCGCGATGTCCCTTCCGAGGAGCAGGTTCGCGAGGGGATGAGCGAGGCCGTCGAGATAGGAGAAGAGCCACCACAAAGCCTTGATCGTGATGACGATCGGGACGAGGACCACAAGGCCCCCGATGAAAATGTTCCGCAGCCTGGTGGCGACCCCCGGCATGGGACGTTCCCCGATCAGGGGCGCTTCATGGTGAGGCTGGAACGGAATCGTTCGCCCTTCTTCGACAGCGCTTCGACGTCCATCACCCACGCGTTCGTCCCCGGCGCCCAGGTGCCGGCGATATCCGCAATCATCGGTCGCTGGCCCACCTTGATGTCGTCTTCGAGAATCCTGGCCGGAGGCGCTTGCACCTGCCCGTTGACCGCGGTCTTGACGGTGAGGGTGTCGAGCTTCGCATCCTTCTGGCCCTCGTTCCGCAGGAAGATGCGCACTCTGAAGGGGCTGCCCGGAACCAGGGGACTGGGCGATACCTCGAACTCGTATCGGCCGCCGAACTCCAGCATGGCCACACCCGACATGTCGAAGCCCTTAGGCTGATTCCCCCCCGTGGTGGGCGCAGCCGCGATCCGGGTGCGGGCGGTGATGAACTCCCGCAACTCCGGCGCGGGCCCCGCGACGGTCGGTGCGGTCACCGGAGTCTGCAAGACAGCGGCGGTGGGCGTGGGTAAAGGCGGCGGAGTCACGGTCTCGACGGGGAGCGGTCTCAAGACGACGGTCGGGAGCGCCGCCGCTGTCGGCTGGGTCTGCGGGGTCGAAGCGGGCGCCACCGAAGGCGCCGAGGCCGGGGTGGGCCGGGCCGCGGTACGCGCGGCCTCCCGCTCCTTGAGCTCGATCGCACGCCGGGCGCGATCGTACGCATCCCGCGCTTGCAGGAATGTCTGGGTAGCAGCGGTGAACTGCCGGTCTTTCAGGTTCTTCGCGGCGGTTTCCGAGAACTTGTCGCCCTCGGCGAAGCCCGGTTCCTGAGCCGCTCCCACCTTCGCCTGGGCCAGGACCTTGGCCTTTTCCATTTCGGAACTGGCTTCCGTCGCGCGCTTGGCGAAATTGGAGTTCAATTGGCTCGAAAGCTCCGCGACGACGGGATTCTTGGGATCGAGAGTGAGGACTTTTTCGAGCGCGGTCGAGGCCTGGGCTGAATCGCCCCGAGCCACTGCTTCCCGGGCGGACGCCACGGATGTTTCGATCTCCCGGATCGCGCTCTGCGCCTGCTCCCGAATGCCGAGAGCCTCGGGATTGTTGGGAGAAAGGGTGAGGATCTGCCCGGACTGCTCGATCGCTCGCCGATAGTTCTTGTCCTCGAGGTCGCGACGCACCAGATCGAGCTTGGTCTCGACCAGGAGATTCATGAGCATGGGATCCTGAGGCGCGCTCTTATCCTGCCGGGTGAGAACCCCGTAGCCCAGGACGGCAACGATGGCCAGAATGCCCACGACCCCGACAATCAGAAGGGGAGATGTGGGAGCGGGCGGAGGCGGAATCGAGGCCGAGGCGGAGCGCGGATCACCCTGGCGGTTTGGAGGCTTCGAGCCCGATCTCGGGATTCGACCCGTGGTGTAGGGAATTGCGGGCACACCGGCCGAAGGCGGCACGGACCCCGAACCGCTGCGGCCGTAGCTGCGGAACTGCCCCGCCTTCTGGGTGCCGGTGGTGGACGCCACGACCGGAGCCTGCGCCACGGCGGTCGCGTCGGTTGCGGGCGCCACCGGAGCGTCGGTCGGGCTCTCCTCGTACTCCACAACTTCGGGATCTTCACCGTAGCGGAAGGCCCGGACGGCGTCACGGAGAGCGGCGGCGTTCTTGTATCGGCCGTCGACCTGCTTGTTCATCGCGATCTCGATGATCGTGACGATCCCGTCGGGAAGCCGCGGATCCCACTGGCGAGGAGGCGGGGCGTCGCGGTGAACCACCTGATAGAGCGTCGCGTGAACGGACTCGGCGTCGAAGGGCTTGCGGTTGGTCAGGAGCTCGTAGAACACCGCCCCCGAGGAGAACACGTCGGAGCGGGCGTCCACCCGCTCGCCCATGACCTGCTCCGGCGACATGTAGTTGGGCGTGCCCATCACCACGCCGGTCTTGGTGAGATCGGAACTGCCGAGACGAGCGAGGCCGAAGTCGAGAATCTTCACCTGTCCGTTGGGCTGGACGTGGATGTTCCCGGGCTTGAGGTCGCGATGGATCACGTCGCGGCCATGGGCGTAGGCGAGACCGTCCGCCACCTGCTCCATGATGTCGAGTTTCTGGTCGAAGGTCAGCTGGGCGAGGGTGATGAGCTCCTTGAGGTCTTTCCCCTCGAGCAGCTCCATCGCCATGTAGAGCTCGTTGTCGGCCTGGCCGAAGTCGAACACCGTGATGATGTTCGGATGGTTCAGCTGGGCGGCGGCGCGCGCTTCACGGAGGAAGCGTTCCTTGTTCTCGCTGTCCGAACCGAGGGCCGCGGAAATGGTCTTGATCGCGACCGTTCGGCCCAGGACCGGATCCTGGGCCCGCCAAACGACTCCCATCGCCCCGGAGCCGAGGTGGCTGATCGCTTCATATTTGCCAAACGTTTTCTTTGGAGTGTCGCTCAAAAGATCCTCGACGATTTTTCGAGCATAGCATCGGGAAGCAACTGGAAATGGCCGACTTCCGCAGGGAAAAAAGGAGATGGAACCCCGCGGTTCGGGAAAATCGACTGCCGGGTCCGTCTATCCGAGGAGCGCCTTCGTGAGCCTCGCGATCAGCACGTCGCTGTCCGTCTCCTTTTCGATGCCGCGGGTGAGCACCACCAGAACGCAGGGATTTGGGCCGTAGACAATCCCGGCATCGTGGTGGATGCGGGTGATCGTGCCGGTCTTGTGCGCGACCTTCGTACCTTTGGGCAGGCCCATCGGAATCCCGTCGCGGAACTTCTGCTCCGCCATGACCTCGACCATCCGTGCGCTGGCGCCTGCGGACACCGCCTGTCCGCGGGCGATCGCATTCAGGACAACGAACAGACCGCGCGCGGTGGTCTCGTTGATGATGCCCTGGTCGAACGCCTTCTGATCCTCAACCCCCCGCCTCACCTGGAGGCCGTGGGCGCCGAGCCCTTCCATCGTGGCCCTCACGTTCTTCACGCCGAGCCGGTCGATCAAGAGGTTGGTCGCGAAGTTCGACGACACCGTGATCATCTGGAAGTTCAAGGCCTC
>JANNJB010000345.1:0-2768 GCA_031405615.1 Vicinamibacteria bacterium
GAGGATCTTCCGGTTCCCCGACCCGCCGAAGACCCCGAGGTACTTGATGGCCTGACGTTGGAGTTCGGGTGAGGAATTGCCTTTCGCGACCTCGGCGATGGCGTTCCCCGCCTGGTCGGTGTTCATCTGAGCGAGCACGAAGAGCGAGCGTTCGCGCACCTTGCGCGACGCCGAGGACGAGGTGAGGATCTTCGAGAGCACGGGCATCGCCTCCTGTGGATCGCTCTGGGCGAGTGCCGAGACCGCCATGAGCTTGAGGTCGAGGTCGTCCTCCTGATCGGGACGCGGCGCCTGGCCGGACTTGCCGCGAACTTCCATCTCGAGCGCCTTGGCTTCCTTGGCCCAACGGCTGGCCGGGAACTCTTTCTGCAGACGGGCCAGGGTCGACAGCGCCGAGGCGGTCCGATTCATCTTGCCGTAGGAATAACCGGTCCAGTAGAGCGCGGCATCGAGGCGGGTGTTGAGACTCATCAGCTGGTTCAGGGGCCGGAGCGCCTCGCTCCAGTCTTCTTCATCGATCAGTTCCATCGCCTGTTCGTAGATGTCCTCGACGCGCTCGGACTCGTCCTGTCGCCGCTCGCGCTCCGCCTCCGCTCGCTCGCGCTCGCGTTCGCGGGACTCCTGCGACTTCTCCCGCGCTTTGTCGCGGGCTTCACGCTGGCGTTCGCGTTGGTTCTCCCGATCGGCGAGGGCTTTCTCGCGCTGTTCGGCGGTGGTTTCCTGCCACGCCTCGCGCATCGCTGTAGCGGCCGTCTCGCTCGCGGCGAAGGCCTCGGCCATCGCACGTTCCGTGGCGAGGCGGGCTTCGACAGAGGCGCGGCCCGCGCCGCTCGCCTTCGCGATGCCTTTCGCGGTATTGCGCGCGCCTCGCTCGATGATCGCCTGGGTGAGAGCCGTGCTGCGCAAGGCGGCTTCGATCTCGCGTTTGGCCTGCGCCTGGGCGTGCTCAACCTCGGCCTCGACAGCCTCGGCGTCCGCCTCGACATCATCAATGATGACCACCGGATCGGCGACGGCCTCGGGCGACGGTGCGGGCGAGGCCGCGGGTGCTGGAGAGGGTGAGGGGGAAGGGGTCGGTTCCTGGGCGGAGACCGTCGCGGTCAACGCGAGAATCGCGAGCAGGGCCGAGAGCGGCATCAGGCGACTGGACAATGTGTGGGTCATGATGTTCGGGAACCTCATCGGTTTCATGGGAATCAAAGAGAGCTTTGGAAGGGCGCGGGGGTCATGGTCTTCTCTCGCTTTTCGACTTGTGCTTCCATCACCTGCAGGCGGAAGAGAAGGTCGCGGGAATCGACGCGCTTGCGAAGGCCGTCGAGTTCACTGGAGGCATCGGCGTCGGGAGCTGCGGCGAAACGAACGAGAAGCCGTTCGGTCTCCTCCATCACGTCTGCGATCTGTCCCTCGCCCGCGCGTTCGGCCGCGGCGCGGAAGAGGCGGCTCGCGGTGACGAGATTGTCGGCGGCGATCTGAAGGTCCCGCAGGTCGGCTTCGGCGACTTCGCGGTTCTTGAGTTCGACCAGGGTGACGCGCGACCGGCCGAGGTGCTCACCGAGGGCGGAGAGCAGGACCCGCTCCTGAGTCTGCGAGGCCGTGAGCGTCTGTTCCTCGACCCGGCCGAGCCGACGGCCGACGGAGAAGGCGAGGAGGAGGCAGGCGGCCAGTGCCGCCCCGACGGCCAGAACACGGGCCGCCCGCTGAAGGCGCCGGGGAAACTGGAGAAGACGGCCTTGCTCGGGAGTTTTCGCCGCCGCCAGGACGCGTGACGCCATGCGAGCTTCGAAATCGCCGGCGGGCTCGGGAACATCGTCTTGAGCCACCACCCGAAGCACGCGGTTGAGCCGCTCGAAACGCGCGAGGCATTCGGCACAGCCCGCCAGATGGCCGTCCAGGCCGGCCTCGGCTTCTTCAAGGGGCTCGCGGTAATAGAGGAGGACGAGCTGATTGTCGGTGAGATGGAGGTCAGGGGTCATGAAGCTTGCACCAGGGGTTCAAGGTCTTGACGAACCTTGCGCACGGCACGGAAAACACACTGTTTGGTCGCCGCGAGGGAGAGGCCCAGGGTCTCGCCAATGTGATCGAGGGTGTGGCCCTCGTAATGTCGAAGCACGAAGGCGGTGCGCTCGGTGGCGCTCATCCGCTCCATGCTTTCGTTGACCCGCCGGCGGATGTCGCCGGCGTGGGCGTTCTGATCGGGACCGGGGGTGGTGGAGAGAAGGCTTGAAGTCACGGCATCGGCCTCGGAGTCGGTTTCAGGAAGGTCGTCTTCAGCCCGGCGGACCCGTTTGCGCAGCAGGTCGTAAGCGCAGTTCGTGGTGATCCGGTGAAGCCAGGTCCTAAGCTCGGACCGGTTCTCGAACTTGTCGAGAGCGCGGTAGGCCTTGAGCAGGGCTTCCTGCACCACGTCTTCGGCGTCTTGTTCGTTTCGGGTCATTCGATATGCCAGCCTGTGAAGTGAACGGGCGTGGCTCATCACGAGGGCCCTAAACCCTTCGTCGTCGGCAACCCCCGCTTCCGGGGGTGTTTGCCCGAGTCCGCTCATTCGTATCGTTTGACGCCGCCTTAGCCGGCAGGTTAGCAAGGCCATCAATTCGAACAAACAAAGCAGTTTGCAAGCCGGCTGAGGCGGGCGTCATTGCGAGCCGGCCGTCGGTTGTCGTCCGGCGAAGCAATCCTCGGAACCGCGGATGGTAGTTTTCCGGCCGAGGATCGCTTCGCGCCCTGCCAAAACGCTGATGTCGCTCGCGATGACGGTTGGGGATCGCTTC
>JANNJB010000346.1:0-3538 GCA_031405615.1 Vicinamibacteria bacterium
TCACCGCAGGAGGCTACAACGGAGCGGTGCGTGCGGGCAGCGGTTCGATCCTCGCTGGCCAGACGGTCTGGGTGCGAGACTCCGCGAATCACCAGGGCCCCGGCTACGTGAACAGCGTGGCCGACCTGGGCCACATGAACGCGGGTGACACGGTCGTCCTGCGCTTCGTCTATGCCGGCGACACCAACACCAAGGGAAACTATGACCCCAGTTGGGAGATCAGCAGCGTCAAGGTCGTGAGTTCGATCAACATCGCGGGCGCCTTTTACGGCGAGTCCCAGAACGTGGTCTGTTTGAGGCTGGCCACGGATCTCTTGGCGGACGGCAACACCTATCAGCTGCTTATCCGGGACGCGCATGGTGTGGATGGAGTGGCGGTCGGGCCCAACCCAACAGTCAGCACCTTCACGCATGGCGCCGAATACCCGACCTTCCGCATCCTCGAGAGGCGCTTCGACAATATCGGCGGCCGTCGATCCTCACCGGGTTCCTGGGCTTCGTCTTCTTCGTCGTGGGCGCCTCGGTCTGGCGCTTCCTCGGGAAGATGTAGCTGCTACTTCTTCTGCGCGAAACTGAAGCCGAAACGGCCCTTGATGCAAAGGTGACCGCTCGTCACGTAATGATCAGCGGGTGAGGTCACCTTCACGATCTCGTTGTCCTGGACGTGAAGCTCGAGATCGCAGCCGACCCCGCAGTATGGGCAGATCGTGGACGTGACCTTCTGCTTCGACTCATCCCAGGCGCCCTCTTTCCTCATCCGATGTTCACTGTTGAACATCAGCGCCCCGGTGGGACAGACCCCGATGCAGTTGCCGCAGTAGACGCAAGCCGAGTCGGTCAGGGGCACCGCGTATTCGGTGGAGATACGCGCGTCGAAACCCCGCCCCGCCACCGCGATCGCGAAGGTGTGCTGCGCGTCCTCGCCGCAGGCCTCGACGCACTTGTAGCAGAGGATGCACTTGCTGTAGTCGCGCATGTAGAGATCGTTGTCGATCTTCTCCGGTTGGGCCACCGTCGCCGCCTTCGAGACATCGGGGGCCTCGTGGTGACCGGGCTCGGTGTGATCGCGGTCGTAACGCGACTCGGGCGGCGGTGCTGTGGCATCGGCCCCGAAACGCGCAGGGTTCGCCTGGTACGTCGCGATCCATTCGTGCGTCTTGGCGCTCGCGGTGGAGAGATCGACCGACGATGCCAGGAACTCGAGAACCAGCTTGCGCGAGTGAGCGACCCGGGCGCTGTCCGTCTTCACCTTCATGCCCGGCTCGGCCTTGCGGGCGCACGCGGGAACGAGGACGCGCGCGCCTTCGAGTTCGACCACGCACACGCGGCAGGCGTTCACCGGAGTGAGGTTCGTGGCGAAACACAGGGTCGGCGTCTCGATCGCGGCCGATCGGCAGGCGTCGAGAATCGTCTGGCCTTCGCGCACCTTCACCGGGCGGCCATCGATCTCGAGGGCGACCATCCGCACCGGCGCCTCGATCGGGATGAAGCCCTGGGTGCTCACGAAGCAGATCCCTCGAACATCTTGAGCCGGGTCACCGCCGATTGCACCACCGACGCCGCGGTCTGGCCGAGGCCGCAGATCGATGCATCCTTCATCACCTGGGCGATCTCTTCGAGAAGCCGAAGTTCGTCGGCCACCGTCCCGCGCGTGCGCTTTAGCGCGATGCGATGGAGGGCTTCTTCCTGCCGCACCGTACCAACACGGCACGGCACGCACTGTCCGCACGATTCGTCCCGGAAGAACTGCGCGATGCGAAGCAGTGTGTCGACGAGATCGACGGTTTCATCGAACACCGCGACAACGCCGGAGCCGAGGGTGACTCCGCGTTCGCGCGCGGCTTCGAAGGAGAGGGGCAGATCGAGTTCGTTCGGGCCGATGAAGCCTCCAGCGGCGCCGCCTAAAAGAATCGCCTTGATCTTCCGCCCCGGACGCATCCCGCCTGCCATGTCCAGCAGTTTCGAGAGCGGCGTTCCGCAATCGACCTCGTACGTGCCGGGTTTCTCGATGTGGCCGCTCACGCAGAAGAGTCGCGTGCCGGTGGAGCCCGGCGTTCCGAGGGCGGCATAGGCCGGGGCTCCCATGGTGAGGATGAGATTCACGTTCACCAGGGTCTCGACATTGTTGATGCCCGTCGGTTTCCCGAAGAGTCCGTGGGTGACCGGGAAAGGCGGCTTGCTCCGCGGCTCGCCTCGCTTGCCCTCGAGCGAATTGAAGAGCGCCGTTTCTTCGCCGCAGATGTAAGCCCCCGCGCCGCAGCGGAGTTCAAGGTCGAACTTGAAACCGCCGCCCATGACGTTGTCGCCGAGGAAACCGCGCGCGCGCGCCTTCTGGATCGCGTTCTCGAGGCGGAGCTTCGCGAGTGGATATTCGCCGCGCAGATAGATGAAGCCCCTCTCCGCCGCCATCGCATAACCGGCGATGGCCATGGCTTCCACCAGGGCGAACGGGTCGCCCTCCATCACCACCCGGTCTTTGAACGTGCCGGGCTCGGATTCGTCGGCGTTGCAGACGACGTAGTGCGGGCGCGCGGGCTGCTGGGCCACCCCTTCCCATTTCACACCGGTGGGAAACGCCGCGCCGCCGCGGCCGAGGAGTTTGGCGTCCTTGACCTCGCGAATGGTCATGGCGGGACCGATCTCGATGGCGCGGCGCAGCGCCGCGTAGCCGCCCTGGGAGCGGTAGCCGTCGAGCGACGTGGGATCGATGACGCCGACACGCGCGAGCAAGCGGCGGCCCGCAAGCGGCCCGACCGCGAGCACGGGGTCGAGGTCGAGTTTCTCGTCGGCGATGCTCGAGCGGATCCATGCCGGTGTGGCGGGAGCGAGGGCCTCGTTTGGCCGGTACTTCCCCGCCTTCTGGACGAGGACCGCGGGCGCTCTCTCGCACAGGCCGAGACACGGGCTCTTGATCCACATCAGTCCTTCGTTCTCTTCGTGAGCCGGACCGATGCTCTCGCGACACGCGACCGCCACCTCGGTGGCCCCGTTCACGCGACAAACGACGTCGTCGCAGACGTGAATCACGGTGCGTGGGCGTTCCACCACCGAGAAGAGGGCGTAGAAACTCGCGACGCCGAAGACCTCGGCCGGCGGGACGCCGAGGCGGCGCGCGAGGTAGTTGAGGCCTCCCGGGCTGATCCACCCCGCGCGGCTCTGAAGCGCGTGCAGGGCGGGAAGCAGGAGGCTGCGGCGCTCGACCGTACCGCGGTTCTGACGCGAGACCCGCGCGGCGCCCGCCGCCTCGGGAGCGGCCGCCGGGCCAAGGACCTGATCGACCGCCTCACTCTCGTCGTCGGTGGGAACGTCGGTGGTGAAGTGAAGATCCACGCGGTGACTCTACCTAGCTAGCAGGCCGTGGTGAAAATGTGCCGTGCCCCGAGGGCAGGCTTCGCGCCAGCACCGAGACGAGCGATGCGCCCGGCTGGCGATGAGCCGAAGGGCCCGAATATCGGGAATATTCGGGCTCCTGAGCGAAGAAGTCCAGGCGGGATGCAGCGTTCGTGGCCCAAGGCCAGGCTGCGCGCTCGAATGCCGG
>JANNJB010000347.1:0-2680 GCA_031405615.1 Vicinamibacteria bacterium
TTCTTCCGCGACGAGGCCGGATCGGGCGTTTAAAGACAGGAAGCGGCGGCTGCCCACGCGGGTCAGGCCACGAAGGCTGCCGACCCAGATGGCCCCTTCGCGATCGGCCAGGATCGTGGTGAGACCGCCGTCGCCCAGCAGACCCTGGGCGGGTCCGAGTTCGCGCGGAGCGGCATCTCCCGGCTCCATCAGGTAGCCGCGATACCGCGTGCCAAAGAACACGGCGCCGGTGGGGTCGATGTTGATGGCGGCGCTCGCCATGCGGGGAGTGTTGCGGGGGTCGAACTGGTTCGCGAGATCGAAGTCGAATGGTTGACCGAACAGGCGGAACCGGCCTTCGGCCAGCGCGCCGATCCAGCGGCGACCCAGCACCAGGAGAGCCGGCCGGCCGTCAATCTGCGCGGCGCTCAAAGCCAGGATCGGCTCACGCAGCCGCGGCTCATCGGTCCAGGCGCAGTCGAGCGCGTCGCGGACGCGACACAGGCCCGAGACGCCGCCGACGAACAACTCCTCGCCCACGCGGCTCAGCGATGTGATGCCCTCGTCAAACCTGTCTCCCGGTTGATCCGCTCGACGCCACGTTCCCTGGTCCCAGAGCATCAGACCCCCTGTGGTGCTGGCGAGAAACTTCTCCCGACCGCCTCGCATGGTCTGCGCGAGCGCCAGCACGTGCCCCGCGAACGGCAGTTCGATTCCCGGGGTCTGTTGACGCCAAACTCCATCCTCGTGACGGAAGATCCGCCCGTCCAGGGCGGCTACGAGGGCTTGGCCCCGATCATCGATGGTCAGGCCCGCGCACTGTGTCGCCACGAGGCCGTGCTTGACCCCCTGGGTCTCGAACGAGGCGCCATCGAACGAGACGATGCTCTCGCGGTTCAGGATCCAGATCCGTCCGGCCCCGTCCTGGGCGAGTTGATTGACGAGGGCGCTCGGGAGGCCCTCGCCGACCGAGTAAGTGGTGATGGGCAGAAGCGATTCCGCCCTCGGAGCCTCCGCCCACGCGAGGGGCGAAGCGAGGGCGAGAGCGAGGGCCCACGTTCGTGCCATCGAAGGAGACTACCAAAGGCCGCTTCGGCTAGTCCGTGGCGAGCGGCTCTCCAGCGTCGCGAGCCCTTTCGGCTCGAGACGATTCGTCGGTTCCCACAGTACGCGCCGCGGCGATGAAGAGCGCGGCCGCGACCAGACACACGACCAGTCCGAAGAGCAGGGCCTGCCGCAGGTCGCCCAGGTAATCCGAGAGTCGTCCGATCGTGAAGGGCCCGAGCGCCAGGCCCAGGAGCGTCACGAAGAGCAGGAACACGGCCGAGGCCCGCGCTCGCATGCGAGGAAGGACGAGGTCCTGGACGGTTGAGACACCCGCTCCCACCCAGAGCGAGGCGAGCAACTGGACAATCGCGTAGAGGGCCAGTGAGATGTTCGGATCCGGCGCGTAGAAGGCGAGCAGGGAAAACGGAATCGGCCCCAGCGCGTTCGCGAGTCCTACCCACAGACGACCCTTGGGCGATCGCCTCCTGAAACGATCCGCGAGCACGCCGCCAAGGGTCACGCCCACCAGGCCCGCAATCGAGGAGATGAGTCCGATGACCAGGCCGATCTCGGACAGCGGAAGGCCGTGGTACCGGACGTAGAACGCAGGTATCCAGAACAGGACCGCGTACCCGTTGAAGGCGAGGAGAGAGAAACCGATGGTCGCGAAGGCGAGTGAAGGTGTCTTGAAGATCAGCGCGTAGGCGGGCGGATCCGCTTGTCTCAACTGCTGGGCGTAGGTGATCGCGACCAGCGCGCCGAAACCGACCGCGACCCATTGCTGCCAGTTGCCGGACCAGATGGACAGGATGAGGGCCAGGACCGAAACGCCGGCGGCGGCGAGAAGATTGGCGCCGAGCGGCCCGCCCCGGCGTGCCATGAAAACGAAAGACGCGGGAGGCATGAGCGATGCGGTTTCGAGAAGCGCCGCGCGGACCGGATGGGGATGCGACGCCTTGGCCGCGAGGCCCTCGCGGCCGCCGCGAACGGGTTCACGAATCATGAGCAGGAAGGGGGCCAGAATTATTCCCGGGGGACCGACCACCAGGAACGCCACTTGCCACCCGGCAAGGTCGAACGGCGCGGTTCCGATAGCGAAAGCCCGATCCCATCGCTCGACGATCTGGGCGCCGATGAAGAGGCCCAGGCCCGACCCGATGTAGATCCCGGCCGAGTAGAGGGCCAGCACGGTCGCACGCTGTCGTTTTGGAAACAGGTCGGAGAGCATCGAATACGCGGCCGGCGCCGAGGCTGCTTCGCCCACTCCCACTCCGATCCGGGCCAGGGCAAGCTGGGGGAAGCTGCTCGCAAATCCCGAAAGGGTCGTCATGAGGCTCCAGAACCCGAGGCCCGCGGCGATCACCGAACGCCGGTTTCCAAGGTCTGCGAGCAGCCCGAGGGGAATCCCGAACACCGCGTAGAAGACCGCGAAAGCGGTGCCGTAGAGGAAGCCGAGTTGCGCGTCGCTCACCCCGAGGTCGGCCTTGATGCGCTCGGCGAGGATGGCGAGGATCTGCCGGTCGACGAAGTTGAAGACGTAGACGACGATGAGGATGGTGAGGGTTATCCACGCGCCCCTTGTCGCCGGCGTCTCATCGAGGCCCGACGAGACCTGTTCGTTCTTTTCACTCATCTCGTCGAATCACTCCAGGAG
>JANNJB010000348.1:0-3200 GCA_031405615.1 Vicinamibacteria bacterium
GCGCTGGCGTCACTATTCAGCACCCTCGAGCGCCTTCTCCGCCCTCGAAGAGATGTACGCGGCTTCTCGCGACAATTGGTGGATCAGCGAATCGACGATGTGATGACGCCGGCGAAAGTGGCTTTCACCACGGGCTGCTAGGCCCCCGCCTGCGCGGGGGTGACGAGAGGTCCAATTGGCTTGGTGCTTAAACCATGTTTTCGCGGCTGCGTTCGAGGACCGTCTTGAGGTTCGCGACGACCTTGTCGGTCTCTTTGGGCTTGAGGTCGAGGATCTCCGTTAGCGCGATGCCGATGTGCGGGATGAACTTGTCGATGTAACCGCGCTTCTTGGCCTCGGCCATTTCGCGCTTTCCGCGACGGATGTGCAGGCCGAGACGCCGGCCCACTTCCATCAAAGCGAGACGGAGCTCCTTCACGATCTCGGGATAGTGCGCGATCGCTTCCTTCGACTCCGACGTGAAGGGCACCCACACCGAGGCGATGTGCAGCATCAGCACCATCGGCCCGGTGGGCAGGGCCCCCTTCGACATCTGCATCCCGTAACTCCGCCAGTCGACGCTCAGGACGGCCTTGGTCACCGCACAGGCCGAGGCCTGGTACTGGAGGGGCACGCGGTTCGCGAAACGGAAGACTTCGATCAGCTCGTCCGTGGGCAGGTCTCCGCCGTGGGCGAGGGCGACCTCGACCTGGAACGGATTCCCGCGATACACCGCAGGGGGACGCGTGACCGCATCGTAGTAGTCCGCCTTGAAGCGCGCGCGCGCAGACCCTTGAGGAGCGCGGGCTCACCCACCGGC
This sequence comes from Vicinamibacteria bacterium, assembly GCA_031405615.1. Taxonomy (GTDB): domain Bacteria; phylum Acidobacteriota; class Vicinamibacteria; order Fen-336; family JAGNNV01; genus JAGNNV01. The sequence continues at coordinate 800 of JANNJB010000348.1, forward strand.
GACAGGCAGTTCGTCGCCGGCGCCATGATCTTCACTTTTCCAAAGGCCTTGTGCACGCGCTCGATGGCCGGGGTGTCGAGGTCGCGCGGGCGCGCTTTCTGTGAGACTCCCGCCAACTTCAGGATGTCCTCGACCACCTTCGGGGTCAGGCGCGAAAAGTCGTTCTTGAGCGCAGTGGCGATGTGCCGATCCTGCGAGTCCTGGAACATCCGCATCAGCCGGCCAAGTTCGACGCCGTAGGGATGCGGCTTGATTTCCTTCGCTTCTTCGGGAAGCTCGTGGATCGCGCGTTCGTAGGTGATCGTCTCCTGCCCGGGGGGCGAGTACAGGACGCGGCAATGAGGATTCGAGAGGGCGGTCTGCTCGACGTAGTCGTCGACGCTGCGGCGTCCCTTTTTATAGCTCGCCTCCATCTCGATTTCGACCCGGGTGCCGTGCGCCTTCTCCCATTCCGTCTTTTCTTCCTTCAAGACCAGAGGCTGGTTCTTCCGGGTGTCGACGGTGATTTCGAAAAGATGGGGAATCGCCTGGGGCGACGTCCGCGACACGATGGTCACGGGCTTGCCGGTGGTGAGCTGGCCGTACATGCCGGCGGCGGAAACGCCGATGCCCTGCTGGCCGCGCTGCTGCTTCAGCCGGTGGAACTTGGAGCCGTAGAGGAGCTTGCCGAAGATCTTGGGGATCTGCGCTTTCACGATTCCCGGGCCGTTGTCCTCCACCGCGATCCGGAAACGTTCTTCCGACAGCTCGCGGATCTCAATACGCAACTCAGGCAGGATGCCCGCTTCCTCGCAGGCGTCGAGGGAGTTGTCGACGCACTCGCGCACCGCGGTGAGGAGCGCCTTCTGCTTGTTGTCGAAACCGAGCAGGTGGCGGTTCTTGACGAAGAACTCGGACACCGAGATCTCGCGTTGCTTCTCGGCGAGGCTTTCCGCGGTGGCGCGCCGGGCCGGGACCTTGCGGACCGGCTCGGGGGCGGCCTCAACCTCGGCGGCTTCGTCGCCCTCGGCCTCTTCGGCGATGACCGGCGCGACATCGGGCGCGGCGGGCGCCTTCGAAGAAACCACGACCGTCTCCGCCTCACCGCCGTTCGCATCGAAAAGAGAGGGCTGCTGCGACTGCCCGCGAACGTTCTGTTTTGACCTTGCCAAGATAGACCCACGACCTCCTGAAATGACCCCGAGCGGACGCTTCGCCGCTCGTGAGACCGCTGGAGTTTAAGGTGTCCCCCGCGCGCGGTGGAATAAACTGTTGGGCCGGCCTTGAATCACACCGCGTCTGTCTCGAGAGAAAAACTCGCCTACCTCGCGCTGGGCGTGGTCTACATCGTGTGGGGTTCGACCTACATGGGCATAAGGCTCGTCGTCGAACACATGCCCCCCTACATCGCGGCGGCCATGCGTTTTGTGATCGCGGGCGCAGCGCTTCTGGCCTACACGTGGCTCCGCGGGAACTGGCGGGCGCCCACGCGTGAACAATGGCTGAACGCGGCGATCGTGGGCATCCTCCTGATGGGAATCGGCAACGGCCTGATCATGTCGGCCCAGCGCTACATCCCGAGCGGAATCACTGCCTTGCTCGTCGCCACCTTCCCCCTCTGGCTGACCCTCGCCGAGGCCCTCCTCAGCCGGGGCGCGTCGCTGCGCCTCCCTGTGGTCTCGGGCGTGCTCGTCGGCCTTGTGGGCGTCTTCTTCATCGCTTCCGCAAAGGGCGACGTCTCCTTTTCCGGCGCAGCGACGCCGGTGGGAGCGCTCATCGCGGTGCAGGCGGCCTCCATCTGCTGGACCATCGGCTACATCAAGGCGAAGGCGATCAAGGAACGGCTCCCGCTGGTCATGGCCTCGGGTCTCGAGATGACCGCGGGCGGTCTTTTCCTGCTCGCCCAGTCCATCGTCTTCCGCGAGGACTGGGGCCGGGTTCTGCGCGCGCCGATGAGTGCGTGGGGCGGGGTCCTCTTCCTCGCTGTCTTCGGGTCGATCATCGGCTTCACCGCGTTCTCTTTCACGCGCCACACGCTGCCGTCGCATGTCGTGGGCACCTACGCGTACGTGAACCCGCTCGTGGCCGTGATCTTCGGCCGGCTCTTTTTCGCCGAGTCGATCTCTACTCAGACCGTCATCGGCGGCCTGCTGATCCTGGCCGCGGTGTTTGTGACCACGATGCCGAAGCCGACCCCTCCCGCGGAGGCGTGTCAGGCGGAAGACTCCTAGAGCCGTGCTTCCTCGGTGGTCGTCGAATGGGAGGGCGCCGCCTCCCGCTTCAACAATCCCTCGGCCAGGAAGGCGAGCGCCAGAAAATGGACGATCACGAAGCACTGCGGTTCCAACGCGGTGGCCGTGGTTATCAGAACCGGACTGGCGAGGACGCCGAGGCTCACCAGAGCCATCACCGGCAGTGCGGT
>JANNJB010000349.1:0-9164 GCA_031405615.1 Vicinamibacteria bacterium
GGTCTGGCACTCCCTCGACCCCGCCATCGACTTCAAGACAAGTTTCACCGTGAATCCGTGACGTCCTTCGAGTACCCGCGCGAACTCGAAGCCTGGGGATATTCGGAGGACTGGCATCGGCGTTTCGAAGCGATAGCCCCCGAGGGTTCGTTTCCCGCGCGCGTGGTCCGGGATCACCGCGGCTACTTCCGCGTCCTCACTGCGAAAGGCGAGTTGATCGCCACCACCGCGGGCCGGCTCAAGCACAACGCTCAGCACGCGTCTGACCTTCCCGCGGTCGGTGACTTCGTGGCCCTCAAGGAAGAGCGCGAGGATGGCCACCGGCAAGGTCGGGGCGTCATTCAGCTGGTCCTGCCCCGCCTCACCGCCTTCAAACGCAAGGCGGCCGGGCATCTCACCGAAGAACAGATCGTCGCTTCGAACATCGACACCGTCTTCATCGTCTGCGGCCTCGACTCGGACTACTCTCCGCGACGGGTCGAGCGGTACCTGATCCTCGCCCGGGAGAGCGGCGCGCGTGCCGTGGTTCTGTTGAACAAGTCGGACAAGTGCGTCGATGTCTCGAAACCGCTGAGCGAAGTGGCAGTGATGGCGGGCGATTCCCCCGTCCACCTGATCGCGGCCAAGCCGCGGATCGGCCTCGAAGTGTTGTCCGCTTACGTCGGAAAAGGCCACACCATCGCTTTCCTCGGCTCGTCGGGGGCGGGGAAATCGACGCTCATCAACGCCCTGCTCGGCGAGGAACGCCAGGCCACCCGCGAGGTGCGCGAAGCCGACTCGAAGGGCCGCCACACTACGACCGAACGTCAGATGTTCCGGCTCGCGAGCGGCGCGCTCGCGATCGACACGCCGGGCATGCGCGAACTTCAGTTGTGGTCGAGTGCTGGGGACATTTCCGGAGCCTTCGCGGACATCGAGGCCCTGGCCGAGAAATGCCGTTTCCGCGACTGCACGCATCAGACCGAGCCCTTGTGCGCGGTCCGGGGGGCGGCGGAGAGCGGCGCGCTCAACACCGAGCGCTATTCCCACTTCTCGAAGCTGAGGGGCGAGGCGGAAGCGGTGGGGCAACTCCGGGACGTGAAGGCGCGGATCGAGAAGAAGGCCGCGGATCGCCGGGGGAGCAAGGCGATGAAGTCGGTCCAGACCATCAAGCGGGCGCCGGCGCGCTAGGCGATTTGAGCAGTATTTGAGTAGACTCCGCTCGATCATGAAACAGACGTGGAACTTGTCAATCGCCGCCCTGGTATCGGGGCTGATGCTCCTCGGCGGGGCCACCGCTTCCCGGGCGGAGAACGCCGAGGCGGAGACCCACATCCGCGGCGAAGTCCGCGACAGCGTATCGGGAGACCCGCTCCGGGGCGTCGAGGTTCGGTTGGACGATCAGGTGGTCACCACGGATGCGCTGGGTCAGTTCACGATTCGGAAGGGCGCGCCTCCTTATCGTCTCTCCCTGACCCGCCCCGGGCAGGGAGCGGTGATCCGCAACGTCTCGGAGGTGGAGTCCCTTTCGACCGTGGTCCTGCTCCTCGATCCAAAACTCCGGCGTGAGGAGATCGTGGAAGTATTCGACGCGCGGAAGGACGATCCGGCCCCCGCTTCGATTCCCGTAGGCCCGCGCCAGGTCCTGCAGGTGGCGGGTGCGGTCGACAATATTTTTCGGGCTCTCCAGACCCTCCCCGGCGTGGCCGCGACGGAGGAGTTCGGTTCGAGGCTCGCCGTGCGCGGCGGAACCCCCGACCAAAATCTCACCGTGATGGACGGAATCGAGATCCACAACCCCTACCGGCTCTTCGGACTCACGAGTGCTTTCAATCCCGAAACTGTCGAGAAGTTCGAGCTGTCCACCGGGGCTTTCTCGGCGAAGTACGGCGACCGCCTGTCCTCGATCCTGATAGTCGAGAATCGGGAAGGCCAGAAGAGCCGGGGGGTGGAGGGGTCGAGCACGCTTTCGATCACCGACGGCAACGTGCTTCTGGAGGGGCCCTGGAAGAATCCCGAACGTGGTTCCTGGATCCTGAGCGCTCGACGGACGTACTACGACCTCATCGCCGAGAGGATCATCGACGAAGACCTTCCGGGCTTCCAGGATGTTCAGTTCCGTGGGACCTACGAGACCTCACCCACCACGAGGGTCACCCTCTTCGGCATGCGTTCGCGCGAAGGAGGCGACGCCCGGTTCGAGGGCAACGGGACGGACTACGGCGCGTTCGTGACCGCGGCTCAGAACGACGTGTTCGGCCTCAAGGCCCGACGGTTTTTCGGAACGAGGCTCTCCACCACACTGGCGGCCGCCTACTACGAATTCGCCCAGACTCTCAAGGTGGATGCGAAGTTCGAGGACTCCTCGCGACGGTCGAACGGCCGCGCCAACGAGACCCAGATCAACGTCGACTTCGATCAGACGACCGCCACCCGCGATTTCTCCGTGCGGAACGACTGGAACTTCGCCCTCTCGCCCCGGAACCTGATCGAGGCGGGCTTCGAGGCGCATCGTCTTCGCACCGGCGCCACCTACAACATCCGTGGCGAGCGCAACCTCTCCGAAGCGAACGCTTCTTCGATCCGCGGCGGCTCGGGATTGCCCGAGTTCTACGACGAGAAGGTGCCCTCCCATCGCTGGGGCGCCTGGGCGCAGAATCGGATGACGATGGGGACGCGTTTCTCCGCCGAAGCGGGCCTGCGTCTCTCCCGTTCCTCGCTCACTCGGAATGTCGAAGTCGAGCCGCGGCTTTCCGTCCTGGTGCGGGGGAACGAGACCACGCGGCTGCGTGCGGCGTTTGGGTCCCATTCGCAGAGCCCGGGAATTGAGAAGCTTCTTCAATCGGACTACTTCCTCGACCTTTCGAGCCTGGGCCTTCGCAATGAACAGTCGCGGCATTTCACCCTCGGGCTCGAGAAAGATCTCGCGGCCGTGAACTTCAAGGCCGAGGCGTACTACAAGACCTTCGACGATCTCATCCTGGGCGGGCTCGAGAGCGATGAGGCTTATGCCGAAAGGCTCGCCCGGTACGATTTCCCGGCGTCGCTTCGGAACACGATCCAACGCGGGAAGCTCATCACTACCACGCCCGAAAATGGCGCTTCGGGCCGGGCCTATGGCCTCGAGTTCGTGGCCACCCGGCCGCAGCGCAGCGGCGATCAGTTCCTTTCCGGCTGGGCGTCCTACACCTGGGGAAAGGCGACGAAGGAGGCTTATGGCCTCACCCTCCCCTTCGAGTACGACCGGCGTCACGCGTTCTCCGCGGTCGGACAGTTGAAGCCGTCCGAGAAAATCGAGATCGGCTTCACTCTGCGCGCCTCCTCGGGTTTCCCAAGGACTCGCGCGACCGGCGTTCGCGTGGTTCCGGTTGCGGACGCGCTCGACGCCGACCGCGACGGAAATGTCTCTGAGCTGATCCCGCAGCGGGACTCGGTGGGCCTTCCCGTCTACACCGCGGATTTCGGTTCGGTGACGAACCTCCTCGGCTCGCGCTACCCTCGGTTCACCCGGCTCGACCTGCGGGTCAACTGGCGGCCGCGCGGCGCAGCATCGCGGTGGCTCTTCTATCTCGAGTTCATAAACGCGACGAACCGCAGGAACGTCGGGCAGTACGAAACAAACCTTCGTCCGGTGACCGGATCCGACCGGCCGAGAATCGAGGAAGAGGCCGGAGGAGCCCTTCCATTCCTGCCCACGTTCGGGGTCCGCTTCAGGTTCTGATCCGTCTCATTCGGCTATCCTCGATGTCTTCACGATGAAGTTCAGCAGACTGGGCGCTTTTTCGACGGTCGTTCTCTGCATGCTCGCGCTCCATGCCTGCGGCGGTGGCTCCGTTCCGGATAGCCCAACCCCCGTTCCAACGCCCGCGCCGACCCCCAACTTCCCGGTGATCATCGCGGCCGGCGACATCTCGTGCGACAGCGCCACGATCGGGCCCCCGTGCAAGGCGAAGGAGACCTCCGACCTCGTCATCGCGGATCGCGCCCTACGTTCGGCGGTCGTGGTTCTGCCCCTTGGCGACCTGCAATACGAGGCGGGGACGCTCGCGGAGTTCAACCGGAGCTATCACACCACCTGGGGTCGCTTCAACGACATCGCCCGGCCGGTGCCCGGGAATCACGAATACGACACCCGCGCCGCCGCCGGCTACTTCAGCTACTTCTCGCAACGGGGGGTCAACGTGGGGTCCCCCTCCGAAGGGTGGTACGAGCACAACATCGGCGACTGGCACTTCGTGGCGCTCAACAGCAACTGCTCGGCGATTGGCGGCTGCGGCGAGAACTCGCCGCAGTATCGCTGGCTGCAAGCCGACCTCGCGGCGAATCGGCGGAAGTGCACGGTCGCCTACATGCACCATCCCTATTTGAGCTCGGGACAGAATGGCAGCACCCCTGCCTTGCGGCCGCTCATGAGGCTCTTGTACAACAACAGCGCGGAGATCGTCCTCTCCGGCCACGATCACAGCTATGAGCGTTTCAATCCCATAACTCCCGAGGATGTGCCCGACCCCGCGAAGGGGCTTCGCTTCTTCGTCGTGGGCACCGGCGGACGCGACCTCTACAATTTTCCGCGCACCCTGCCCAACTCGGGCTTCCGATACAACGAGAGCTTTGGCGTTCTTCGCATCGTGATGAAAGAAGCCGCGTACGACTGGGAGTTCGTGAACATCGCCGGCGTCACGGTTGAGCGCGGCTCCGGCGTCTGCTTCTAGACCCCTTCGGTCAGTGACCGAACGAGCGGCACTTGAGCGAGCCTACACAGGCCTTGTCCGGTTCGATCACACAGGGCTGACCCAGTACGCCCCCCACCACTGAGAGAAGCCTGAGAGAGGGGTGAGGGACCGCGGGCGCCATCTCGGGCGGCGGTGTGACCGACACCGATGCCCCCTGCATTCGCGCCTTCTTGAGGCTCGTCAGAACCTCTCGGGCGATCATGTCGATCTTCGCGTCGTCGATAGGGGTGTCAGCCATTCGAGGGTGTTCCAAAGTCGATTTCGTCAACCACGCCAAGGATAGCCGCGTCGACGCCGGCCGTCCCGCGGCCGAGAATCTGCTGAGCCGTTCGACCGTCCTGGGTGTAGAGAACCTTCTCCTTCGGCCCCGCTCCCATTCTGTCGATGGCGATGAGGGGCACGCCCTTGGCGGCTCCCGATAAGTCGAGTGGCTGAACGAGAAGCAGTTTCTCTCCGTCGAGCTTCAGGTTCTTCTTCGTGGCGACCACGTTGCCGATGACGCGACCGATCAGCATTTCTTCAACCTTCCACGTTCACGAGGTCGACGATGCCCACAATCGTGGCATCGGTCGGGACCTCGAGGGGAGCGAAGGGGTTCGCCGCCTCCTTCGACTTCACCCAGAAAATCCGCTCGCCGGGACCGGCGCCGGTCGAATCGGTGGCGATGAGGGTTTTGCCGGTGAAGGAGCCATCGGGCTTGATGGGCTGAATGACGAGGAGGTTGATGCCCTCGAGACGCTCGTCCTTCCGGCTCGCCACCAGCGTCCCGCAGACGATGCCGAGCTGCATGGGATCAGGCCTTCCCGGAAGACGCCTTCGTCAGTTCGACCTGATCGACGACGCCGATGATCGCGGAATCGATGGGCGCGTCCTTCATTCCCTGGGCGAGTCGGGCCGAGGAGCCGGCCACGAGGAGAACACGGTCGCCGAGGCCGGCGTTCACGGTGTCGACCGCGACGACGTAGCCCTGCTCTTCCTTGAAAGCGGGATCCATGACGCGCACGACGAGGAGCTTCGTCCCCACCAGGCGTTCGTCCTTCCGGGTGGCGACCAGGGTTCCGACAACTCGACCGACCTGCATTTTTGGCTCCGAACCACGTGCCGCGAGGAGCCCGAGCGGTCGGGCAGCCCGCGGGCGCCGTTACTTGGAGGCTTTGCCGATCGCGAAGACGTCCTGCAGATTGTCGTGCGGACGCGGAATCACGTGGACGGACACGAGCTCGCCCACTCTGCGCGCGGCGGCAGCACCCGCGTCGGTGGCGGCTTTGACCGCGGCCACGTCGCCGCGGCACATCACGGTCACGTATCCCGACCCGATCTTTTCCCAGCCCACGATTGTGACCTTCGCGGCCTTGACCATGGCGTCCGAGGCCTCGATCATGGCCACGAAGCCGCGGGTCTCGATCATTCCAAGTGCTTCACCCATCTCGATTCTCCTTATGCGCGGCGACGTAGGCCGGGAGCCAAACTAAGACCGCACGACGATTATCTACTGTCTTTTATGCGGGCGGGCCAAGTCAAGCCTGAAAAAACGCGAAATAATGCTTCTCAACCGATGAGCCCCGACACGCCCACGACGAACGCCCGCGGCTCGCTTGAAGTCGCGTCGGTTTCGAAGAGGCGCGGCACGGCGGCCGTTCTCGAGAACGTTACCCTCGACGTGCGGCCGGGCGAGTTCGTCACCCTCCTCGGTCCCTCGGGGTGCGGCAAAACCACGCTGCTCCGCCTCGTCGCCGGTCTCGACCCGGTCGACTCCGGGCGGATTTGGGTTTCCGGAACCGACGTCACGTCGATGGATGCCCATCTGCGTCCCGTCCACACCGTCTTTCAGAGCTACGCCCTTTTCCCCCATCTGAGCGTTTTCGAGAACGTGGCTTTCGGCCTGCGGATTCGCGGCCGGGGCGAGGACGAAATCCGGTCGCGGGTCAAAAAGGCCCTGGCCTCCGTCCACCTCGAAGGCCTCGATCAACGCGCACCCGCCGAAATCTCGGGCGGTCAGGGCCAGAGGGTGGCGCTCGCCCGCGCCCTGGTGCTGGAGCCGGACATCCTCCTTCTCGACGAACCGCTGGCCGCCCTCGACGCCCAACTGCGTTCGTCCATGCGATCCGAGTTGGTCCAGCTTCAACGTTCCCTCGGGATCACGTTCGTCCTGGTGACTCACGACCTCGAGGAAGCCATCGAATGTTCGTCGCGGATCGCGGTGATGCGGGAAGGACGCATCGCGCAGTACGGTCCGCCCGAGGAGATCTTCGAGCGGCCGAGCAGTGTTTACGTGGCCCGCCTCGTCGGGATGGAAAACATCCTCGACGGACGCGTGGTGGCGCGGGATAAAGCGGCGGCGCGCGTCGATCTGGGTTTCACGGAAGTGAGAATCGAGGATGCTCCGCCGGAGGAGACCGTGAAGGTTGGACTCCACGGAGAACACATCCGCCTCGCCGCACCCGGCCGGGGCCTTCGTGGAACCGTGACCGATGTGCGCTATCTCGGAGAAGCCACACGGTGCCAGGTTCGGGTGGGCGCTGCGACACTCATCGCGAATGTCTCACCCCGGGAAGTGGTGCGGGTGGGCGACGAGGTCGCGCTCGACATCGAAGAAAACTCCTGGATCGGCCTGCGCCCGTGAAGCCGGGTCGTCTTCTCCTGCCCGCCTTCGCGACCCTGCTCGTCCTCTTCGTCGCTCCTCAACTCATGCTGCTCTCCCTCACCGGCGACCGCTCGGTCTGGTTGAGGCTCCTCGATCCGCTCTACGCCACCATCTTTGGGCGGAGCGTGGCGATGGCTCTTGGGACCACCGCCTTAACCCTGCTCGTCGGCTTCCCGGTCGCGTGGGCCCTGGTGCGGGCGGCGCCGCAACGCTGGCGCGGTTCGCTGCTGCTCCTCGTGACCCTTCCCCTGTGGACCTCGGTCCTGGTGAAGCTCTACGCCTGGGTGTTCCTCCTGCGTTCGGGCGGCCTTCTCTCGCAACTCCTGACCTTCTTCGGATCCGACTCTCCGAGCCTTTTGTACACCACCACCGCCGTGGCCCTGGGCCAGCTCTACATCGAACTGCCGTACATGATCCTTCCCATCTATGCGTCCCTGGAACGCATGGACTCTTCGCTGATCGACGCGGCTTCGGACCTTGGAGCCAGTCCGACGACGACACTCGCGCGCGTCGTGATTCCGATCGCGGCCCCCGGAATCGTGGCCGGCTGCGTCCTCGTGTTCGTGCCCTCCCTGGGTTCTGTGCTCGTGCCTGATCTTCTGGGCGGAGCGAAAACCGCGTGGGTCGGCACGCTCATCACCAGCCAGTTCGGCCAGGCGCGCGATCCGGCGTTCGGCTCGGCCATGGCCTTCACCCTGAGCGTCCTGACTCTCGCCACCTTCTTCGTGTTCGGCCGCTTCCTGCGGAAGGCGCAGGAATGAAGAAGCTGCAGGCGCTGCTCGTGGGAACGCTCCTCTTCCTGCACCTTCCCGTCCTGGCTCTCGCCGCCTTCTCTTTCTCGCGGTCGCGACTGTCCGCTTCGTTCGACGGGCCGAGCCTGATCTGGTACGAGAAGCTCCTGAGCAACGGCCCGCTGATGCGGGCGATGGAGAACTCGCTGATCGTGGGCGCCCTGGCCACCGCGATCGTGCTGATCGTCGCCACCGCCGCCGCCCTTGGCGCACGCTCCGCTCCGCCACGTACCGGAGCGCGGGTCACGTCCTGGTTCCTTGTCCCGCTGGTGACGCCGGAGATCGTCTTCGGGGCCGCCCTTCTCGCCTTCTTCTCCCGCCTCTTCATCCCGCTCGGAATCGGCACCGTGGTGGCGGCGCATGTGGTCTTCACGGTTTCGTTCGCCTACTTCGTGATCCGCGCCCGCGTCCAAGCCCTCCCGTTAAACGTCGAGGAGGCGGCTCGCGACCTCGGAGCCACACCGGTCCAGGTCTTTCGAAGAGTCACCCTGCCGCTTCTCGCTCCGGGCCTTGTAGCCGCGGGACTGCTCACCTTCTCCCTCTCGATCGACGACTACGTGGTGACGTCCTTCGTTTCGGGCGCGGGCAGCACGACTCTGCCCGTCTACATCTATTCGCTGCTCAAAAGCTCCCTCTCGCCCGAGATCGCCGCGGCCTCCACGTTGTTGCTCGCCGCGACCACGCTGCTGCTCCTCGCGACCGCGCTGATCGAAACGCGTCCGCGTTTTGCCGCCGCCTCCATGGCCCTCGGTCTCATGATCCTGCTGACCCCGGTGGTCCTCGCCCGGGCTCAACAAAAGGGAACCCGCGAACTGAACCTCTACCTTTGGTCGGCGTACATCGCACCCGAAACCGTCCGCAAGTTCGAGGAACGCACTGGGGCTCGCGTGAATCTCGATGTCTACGATTCGGCCGAAGCGCTGCTCTCCAAGATGCTCGCGGGGAACCCGGGGTACGACGTGATCTGTCCGCCGACCTACACCCTGGCCCCCTTGATCGAGGCGGGTGTTCTGGCTG
>JANNJB010000350.1:0-10629 GCA_031405615.1 Vicinamibacteria bacterium
GGTACCGATCGCGCCGCCGGTCACGGGACTGGTCGGACGATCATCAACTCCGGGTCAACTTCACGGTCCGGATTCCGGCGGGCGTTCGGGTCCGGGCCGGAAGCGGCAACGGCGACATCAGCGTCTCCGGCGGCGGCCCGGAAGTCATCGCGTCGAGCGGCAACGGGCGGGTCGACGTGACGGGCAGCGCCGGGGAAGTCCGGGCCTCGTCCGGAAACGGCAAAGTGACCGTCGATGGCGCCGAGGGACCGGTGGAGGCCACCAGCGGCAACGGCGACATCCGGGTGGCGACGTCGTTAGGCCCGGTCGAGGCAAGCTCGGGCAACGGCAGTGCACCAGCCGTTCGGGCTCGGAGAAAGGAAGGGGCTTCAGCAGGACTGCGTGGACGATGCTGAAGATGGCGCTGTTCGCGCCGATCCCCAGGGCGAGAGTTGCGATGGCCACGAAAGTGAACGCGGGCGCCATAGCGAGGCGCCTCAGTGCATAGACCAGGTCTTGACGGAGGGTGTCCATTCGTCTCTTTAAAGCAATCCTCGTACCCAAAGGCGGCGATTCCCGGAATGGAAGTTAGGGCCTGGAGCCGCCAACGTCGTGTTCGCCTTTGAGACGGGGCCGGGCGGGGCCGGACGGTCGCCCTACTTTGCGGCCTGAGTTCGCTTGATGAACTGCGCCATGTCGTTCTTGAGGGCCTTCAGCATGTTCGGCCTGGAGTACATCATGTGACCGCCCTCGTAGTAGCCCTTGCTGATGCGGTCGGCGTAGGTCTTTTCGAAAGCCACGTGGTCGAAGGTGTACTCGGTACCGGCGAAGGGGGTGGCCATGTCGTAGTAGCCGTTCGCGACGAAGACGTGGAGAAAGGGGTTGCGCGCCATCGCGGAGCGCAGGTTGTCCGTGAGATTGAGATAACGGCCCTGCTCGTATTCCCAGGGCCGGACGTTCCCGGACGTGGAGTAGGGGAGGTCGCTCTCCCACTTGAGCTGATTGCGCACGTAGTCCGAGAAGATCGCGGTGTACGCTCCCTGGAGCGCGGTGTTCGAGGGATCGAACTCGGAGGTTTCTCCGGCGGCGTCCCGGTCGAGAGCGGTGTAGCGGCTGTCCAGGCGGCCCACGGTGAGGCGCTTGTCGCGCAGCAGCTCCTTGCGGAACCGCCCGGGGCTGATCCGGAGATTGGCCTGCTCCACGAACTCCGCGGAAAGACCGGAAAGACGCGCCACCTTGGTAGCCATTTCCCTGCGCTCGGCCATGGTCAGCCGGCTGCCCTTGAGGAGGGCGGTCATGTATTCACCCCAGACAAACCTCCGCGACTCCTCGGACACCTTCGCGATGTCCATGGCCTGAAGATCCGCGGGGAGCCGCTTGTGGTACCAGGCGGTCGCAGTCAGGGTCGGGAAGAAGCTCGCGTAGTTGATGTCGTTCCCCGGCGCTTCGCTCAGGGTCGAGAAGTCGATGACCGAAGACACCAGGATGATCCCGTTCAGCTCGATGCCGTGTCGGGACTGGAGGTCCGCGGAGAGGCCGGCGGAACGAACCGTTCCATAACTCTCGCCCAGGAGGTACTTGGGCGAAGTCCAGCGGTTGAAACGGCTGAGGTAGAGGCGAATGAAGTCGGAGAACGCCTCGATATCCTGACGCACGCCGTGGAAGTTCTTGCCGTCTTCGCCCTCGGCCATGCGCGAATATCCGGTGGAGATGGCGTCGATCGCGACCACATCGGCCACGTCGAGGAGGCTGTCGTCGTTGTCGATGAGGGAATAGGGCGGCGCGGGCTGAAAACCGTCGTCGCCCATCTGAACCCGCTTGGGCCCGACCAGGCCCATGTGGAGCCACACCGAGGCGGAACCGGGGCCGCCATTGAAGACGAAGGCGATCGGCCGCGAACCCGCGGGGACACCATCCTTCGTATAGCCGACGAAGAAGACGTTGGCGCGGAGTTTGCCGGACGCGCTGGTGAGCGCAAGCGTGCCCGCGGTCGCGGTATACGCAACCGGCGATCCTCCCACCCGGCTGGTGTGCTGGGTCTGCTTGTAGTTGTCGACCGCGGGCAGGGCCGATCGCGCATCCGCGGCTCGGATGTCCGACGCGGGGGTCGGGGCCGGACCCTGGCCGGGCGGGTTTCCGCGACCGGGTTGCGCCTGCGCGGTCACGGCCAGCGCGGCGATCATGAGGACGGAGAGGAGGCGCGTATCACGCATGTCTTGGAATCCTCGAAGAGGGTTTTCAGGAGGCGGGCGGGATGAAGAAGCTAGCACAACAAAAGCGACGCGTTCCCCGCTCCGGCGAATCGCCGCGAATCAGCGACGTGACACGAAACCTCGACCACGGATGGTCGGTCGCCGACGAGCCTTAGTGCGAGATAAGGGCCAGCAGCCGGTCGAAAAAGGGGGCGATCTCGCCCGCGATCCCGAAGACCCAGAGGGCCGTGACTGCGCCGGTGAAGACGTCCATCGTGTAGTGCGCCCGGAGAACGAGTACGGCCGTGATCTCGATGAGAGCGATGAGCAGGCCCACTGCGATGGCGGGCGGTCCGCCCAACCGGCCGAGTTCGAGGCAAGCGTAAACGGCGATCGCCGTGTGGCCTGAGAAGAAGAGGTCGGTGGCGGTGCCGTAGGTGACGAACAAGGACGGAAAGCCGGGGTTGCGCCAGATCATGTTCTCGGGCGAGGGCAGGGCGCACAGGCCCTGGCAGACCTGCCGGAGGATGAAGACGATCAGCATTCCGAGGAAGGGTCGGATGCTGGAGCCGAATAGGGCAAGGCCGATGATGAACAGGCCCAGCAGGTCGATCAGCAGCGAGCTGAAGATCAGCAGCCGATCCGCCCATCGTGGATTCGCCAGAAGAAACCGATGAATCGGCGCGGTCAGATCGAGGAGACCGTCGCCAATGCGGCCCTCGGGGAACGCCCTGCGGCCAATGAGGGCCTGACTCCAGAACCAGAGGCCCAGCGTGATGGCCACGAGTCCGGCGCGCACGACCCAGAGGGGCAAATCCATTTCAGTCGGCCTCGGAGACGAGTTTCGCAAGATCCGAGAGTTCGTTCACCAGAGCCTGCCGCTTTTCTCCAAACGATCGGACAAGGGCAGGATTCCGCCGCTTGCGGAGGAACGCGCGACCCTCGCGCAAAACGTGATCGAGCCGCTCACCCCACCAGATGGCCAGAAATCCCAGAGGGAAGATCGCCAGGGCGAAGAGGACGGTCGCCATGGTCCCGCCGACCTGATACACGAGGACACCTTCGAGTATCCAGAGGATTGGAAAGAAGACAAAAGCCACGGCGAGTTTGTCCGTGGCCTCCTCTTCGTCATCGCGCAGAATGCGCTCGACCACGGCGCCCGTGAGTTTGTAGGGCAAGGCGTGGATCAGGATGCCGATAAGGGCGGGAGGGGCCGCGAGGAGGAGGGCAGTTCCCTGCCGCAAAGCGAACCCCGGAAAGGAGTCCTGTGAACTCGCCTCGCCAAGCGCTGCGGGCTCGAGGCCCGCGGCTTCGAGTTCCTTCGCGAAGAGGCGGAGCCGGTCGCGAAGGTTGCTCACGCGTTCGGGCAGCGTCTCTTCGAGCCGCCGATAGATGCGCATGACCCCCTGCAGCCAGAGGACGCGGTCGCCTTCATTCGCGGGCGCCTCGCCTCTCTCGTGCGCCCAGATTTCTTCCACGAAGGTGAGCAGGCCCAGGGTCGAGCGATCCCCGGCCTCCACGATCAGACGGCGCAGGTCCGAGGCAAGGCGATCGGTGAGCCGGCGGGCCGCGGCCTCCGGCTCGGATCGGGCAAGCGCCACGCAGTCGGCGGTTTCCACCGGCCTGCCCACGTGAACAACCGCGCTTCCCTCGCGAAAGATCCCTGGATTTCGAAAGACCAGGCCCACCGGAAGCAGGACAACGGGCTCGGCCGTCCCGTCGGTTTGGGCGGCAAGCAGCATTCGAGCGGCGCCCGTCCGCAATTCGAGGAGCCGGGGTTCGGGTTGAGTGCGGCCTTCAGGGAACAGCATGATCGCGCCACCGGCCCGAAGGGTGGACGTGGTTCCCGCGAAGAGCGCGGCGTTTCGTCCGGGATCGTTCCCGGCTTCCTTGACGCGGTGGACGGGGAGGGCGCCCATGATTCGCAGGAACGGACCAATCAGCGGGTTCTTGAAAAGAGGCGCGTTCGCGAGCGTCCTCAGCCGGCGCGGCGCAACCGCCACCAGCAGCATCGCATCGACCAGGGAGTTGTGGTGGTTGGCGGCCAGTATGAGCGGTCCTGCGGCCGGAAAACGTTCCCCGCCCACCACATCGATCCGCGGATAGAAGAGGCGGAGAAGAAACCTCGACAACGCGGAGACCAGGGTGTAGCCGACGGACCTCGCTTCGACGCCACTCATTGCGGGCACTTTAAGCACCCCAAGCCGGAATTTTTCTCAAAAGGGCTTGACGGATCCCAATTGTGTGACATAGCCTTTACGTATTGATTATGTCACATGAAGATCTCGATCACGTCTGGCGCGCCCTCGCCAACCCCCATCGGAGGCGGATCCTGGACGCTCTGCGCGATAAGCCCTGCACCACCGGCGATCTCGCCGATGCCGTGGGCGAGAACCGTTTTCTCGTGATGCAGCACCTCAATCTCCTGCGCGAAGCCGATCTCGTCACCGTGGAGGTCGACGGCCGGCGGCGCATCAACCATCTGAACCCGGTTCCCATCCAGCACATCTACGAGCGCTGGGTGGGGAAATATCAGGGCGACTGGGCCGCGGCCCTGGTCGGCCTGAAACGAACCGTTGAATCCAAGGCAACCGCCTTTAAGCCCGCTAAGAATGAAACCCGGCGTCTGAAACGCGCCTGAGGAGAGCATCATGGAAGAACGTCAGGTCCACGTCGTCGAGATCAAAGCGCCGGTCGAGGACGTGTGGGCGGAGATCACGAAGCTCAAACAGATCCAGAAGCCGATGTTCGGCACGGTGCTCGAAACCGATTTCAAGCCTGGCTCGCGCATGATCTATCGCAGCGAAGACGGCAAACGCGTCTTCATCCTCGGAGAGGTGCGCGAGTTCGTTCCGCCAAAGCGCTTCGTCCACACCTTCCGCTTCACGAACCTGCCCGAGACTCCTACGCTGGTGGAATGGAGTCTCGAGGAAAAGGCCGGCGTCACCCGGGTCACCGTGACCCATTCGAAGTTCGTCGATCAGAAGAAGACCGCCGACTCCGTCCGCACCAGCTGGGTGGACATCCTCAACAACATCAAGGCCGTGGTGGAGACCGGGAACGTCCCCCTGAAGACCCGGCTCATGCTCGGCATGATGTCCGCCTTCATGTTCATGGCTCCCAAAGACACGCTGCGCCAGAACATTCCCGAACTGAAGGAGAAGTAGCCATGGGCAAGGTCGAAGACGCCACCGCGACGATGGTCGCGAATCTCGAGGCCAAAACCGGTAAGCCCATGGAAGCATGGGTCAAGCTGGTGCTGGCGGAGAAGCTCGGGAAACACGGCGAAACGGTTTCATTCCTCAAGTCGAAGCACGGGATGGGACATGGCTACGCGAATCTCGTCGCCCATTCGGTGGCCGGCGGCGGCACGTTCACGCGCGGGGACGATCCGGTCGCGGAGCAATACGCAGGCGCCAAGGCCGCGCTTCGCCCGATCTATGACGCCATCCTGAGCGCGGTGCAGAAGTTCGGCGGCGACGTCGAGGTGGCGCCCAAGAAAGCGAATGTGAGCCTGCGGCGGAGCAAGCAGTTCGCTCTTGTTCAGCCTTCCACCGCCACCCGGATGGATGTCGGCATCAATGTAAAGGGCGTGGCCGCGGCGGGCCGCCTCGAGGCCTCGGGGAGTTTCAATTCGATGGTCAGCCACCGGGTTCGTCTCGACTCGATCAAGGGAGTCGACAAAGAGCTGATCGGCTGGCTGAAGCAGGCCTACGACCAGGCCTGATCCTCCTGCGAGAGGCGCCGCCGGGCGCGTAAGCTCCCGCGGCCATGAAGATAGCGTTCGTCACGCACCCCCGACACCCGGATATCGAGGACGATGACCGTCCCCTCGCCGTGGCCCTGGCCCGGCGGGGGGCTTTGGTTCTCTCCGCATCCTGGGATGACCCGGATTTCGTGTGGGACAAGCTCGACGTCGCCCTCATCCGGTCGACCTGGGACTACCATCGTCGGATCGACGTGTTCCGCGACTGGCTGGAGCGCATTGAGACGCTGACGCGCGTGGTGAATCCGCCGGGGATCGTCCGCTGGAATCTGAACAAGAGGTATCTGACCGAACTGACGGACAGGGGCATCCACGTGGTTTCCACGGCCTTCGTCGGTATCGGCGAGACGGCGAGTCTGGAGAGGATCTGCGGCGACCATGGCTGGGGGACGGTCGTCCTCAAGCCATCGATTTCCGCCGACTCGTGGGAGACCATTCGGATCGAACCGCATCGTTATCCGGAGGGGCAGGCTTACCTCGAGCGTCACCGTGCCGCGCGGGAGATCATGATCCAGCCGTTCGTGAAGGATGTCGAACAGGGAGGCGAACATAGCCTCATGTTCTTCGGAGGAACCTACTCTCACGCGGTGCGGAAGAACTCCGCGTTCCAGGGGGGCAGGCACGTGGGGCCGGAAGGCCGGCCCGCCGATCCGGGCAAGGATGCTGTCGACATGGCGGCGGTCGTGCTGGCGGCGGCCGGCGTTTCGGAGATTCCATACGCCCGGGTCGACATCGCGCGCGACGAGGCGGGAAGACCGATGCTCCTCGAACTGGAGTTGTTCGAGCCGACACTCTTCTTCCGGGAAAAGCCGGGTAGCGAAGAGCTCCTCGCCAGAGTCCTGATGCCTTAGGGTGGCGCCGAGGGCTACAATGCCCGCGGTTATTCAGTCGCGCCCGGGCGCGGGCCGCCTTGACAGGAGTCGTCATCGAAACACCGCTCATCCTTCTCACCGGCGCCACCGGCTACGTGGGCGGACGACTCGTGAAGGCTTTGGAGGCCGGGGGTCATCGGCTGCGCTGCATGGCTCGGCGGCCCGAGATGCTCAGCCCGAGGGTTGGACCACACACGGAGGTTGTCGAAGGCGACGCGCTCGACCGGGCCAGTCTCGACCTCGCTCTTCAAGGGGTCAAGGTCGCCTACTACCTCGTCCACTCCATGGGCGCCGGTCAGCACTTCGAGGATCAGGATCGGCGCGCCGCTCTCAACTTCGGCCACGCCGCCAAGGTCGCCGGCGTCGAACGGATCATCTATCTGGGCGGGCTGGGACGCGAGGAGGAGGATCTTTCGCCCCACCTGCGCAGCCGGCAGGAAGTGGGACAGATCCTGCGAAGGTCGACAGTGCCGGTGCTCGAGTTCCGCGCCTCCATCATCATCGGCCACGGAAGCGTGTCATTCGAGATGATCCGCGCGCTGGTCGAGCGCCTGCCCATCATGATCACGCCGCGCTGGGTGAAGGTGAAGGCCCAGCCCATCGCGATCGACGATGTGCTGGCCTACCTCGTGGCCGCCCTCGAACTGGAGACGTCGCAATACCCCGTGTACGAGATCGGCGGAGCCGACCAGATGTCCTATGCGGACATCATGCGCGCCTATGCGCGCCTGAGGGGGGTGCGGCTGATCATGATTCCCGTCCCGGTGCTGACGCCCTTCATCTCGAGCCTCTGGCTGGGTCTGATCACGCCGCTGTACGCCCGGATCGGACGCACCCTGATCGAGAGCATCGTCCACTCCACCGTGGTGCGGGACCGCAGAGCCCTCGATGCTTTCGCGGTCCGCCCGATCGGGGTGGACGAGGCCTTGCGCCGTGCCCTCGCCCACGAGGAGAGCGACTTTCAAGCCACGAGGTGGTCCGACGCGCTTTCGTCCTCGGGCCACCTGCCCTCGTGGGGGGGCGTGTCCTTCGGCACGCGGTTGATTGATTCGAGGACCATCACGATCGACGCATCCGCGGCCGACGCCTTCCAGCCCATCCAGAGGATCGGCGGGTTCACCGGCTGGTACGCATGGAACTGGCTGTGGCGGGTGCGCGGCTTCCTCGACATCCTCGCGGGCGGTGTCGGGATGCGGCGAGGGCGGCGATCGCCCACCGATCTCCGGGTCGGCGACACCGTGGACTTCTGGCGGGTGGAGGCCCTGGAGCGCCATCGGCTGCTGCGGCTTGCGGCCGAGATGAAGGTTCCGGGGCGCGCCTGGCTCGAGTTCGAGGTGACCACCGAAGGCGAAACCGCGACCATCCGCCAGACCGCGATGTTCGATCCTCTTGGTTTCTTCGGACGCGCGTACTGGTACGCGCTCTATCCCCTTCACCAGCTCGTCTTCGGCGGCATGCTGCGAGGCATCGCGCGCGCCGCACTTGACGCGAAGGCGCGAAACGCGCCAATCTCGGTCAACCGGGCCCCCGGAGGCACCCCATGACTCGATCGACTCTCTTCGCTCTCTTCCTGCTGCCCACACTCGCTTCGGCACAATCCCCCGCCAAAGTGGACCCCGGTCGAGCGGCCCTGCTGCAGACCGACGTGGAGTGGGCCAGGGTCGCCTCGGCGGGCAAGGACGTCGAGAAGATTCTGTCCTACTGGTCGGACGACGCGGTCGTCTATCCGCCAGGGGTGGCCGCGGTCTCCGGCAAGGCCGCGATTCGCAAATACGTGAGCACCAGTCTCAAGACGCCCTTCTTCTCCATCAGCTGGAAGCCCGCGCAGGCCGTGGTGGCGGCCTCGGGAGACCTCGGCTACACCATGGGAAGCAACGAGATCACGTTCGCGAACGCCAATGGAAAGGTCATGCGCGTGCAGGGTCGGTACCTCACGGTGTGGCGTCGCAACGCTGGCGGACCATGGAAGTGCGTGATCGACTTCTGGAACGATTCGCCCTTCCCGCCCCCCGCGATTCCGCGGCCGACGGTCAAGCCGAAGAAGAAGGGGTAGTGGGGCGACGGGGTTGCTTCGTGCCCCGAGGGCAGGCTTCGCGCTCGAGAGCGAGTCACACGTTCGACCCCGCGGGCCACCACTACCAAGCCTGCCGAGGATCGCTTCGTGGCCCAAGGCCAGGCGTCGCCCTGCCCTGCGGGCAGCGCTCGCGCTCGCTTCGCCTCCCGACGGGCTCCTGCTGAGAAACCCGTTTAAGAACGCCCCATTTCAGGCGGTTTTCTGAAGATTGGGTTTGGCCGAGGATGGAGCGGGGCCGGTCGCTGATGTGGGTCGCACCCGAAGGGGCGTCCCCCGAGGGGAGGCTTCGCGCTGCCCCGAGGGCAGGCTTCGCGCTCGAGAGCGAGTCACAAGAGTCCGTCTGCGAGTTCGCGGTTCGCGAGGCGGTAAGGAGCACACGATTCCATCGTTACGGGTCCAAGTGCGACGCACCCGCCGTGGCCCGAGGCCAGGCTGCGCGCTCCCCGACGGGGCGAGCCCACATCAGCGTTCGGCCCCGCGGGCCACCACTACCAAGCTCTGACGAGGATCGCTTCGCTCCCCGCAAACCCTCGGGTCGCTCGCGATGACGTCGACTATTCGTCGACTTTGAGGACGGCCAGGAAGGCTTCCTGCGGGATGTCGACGCTGCCGACCTTCTTCATCCGCTTCTTGCCTTCCTTCTGCTTGTCGAGCAGCTTGCGCTTGCGGCTGATGTCGCCGCCGTAGCACTTCGCGATGACGTTCTTGCGCAGGGCCTTGACGCTCTCGCGCGCGATGATGCGCGAGCCAATCGCGGCCTGGATGGCCACGTCGAACATCTGTCGCGGGATGAGAGTGCGCATCTTCGAGACCAGGGTCTTGCCGCGCTGATACGCGGAGTCCTTGTGGCAGATGATCGAGAGGGCGTCCACCGGCTCCTCGTTCACCAGGACATCGAGCTTGACGAGAGGCGAAACCCACCAGCCGGTGATGTGGTAGTCGAGCGAAGCGTAACCCTTGGACGCGGACTTCAGCCGATCATAGAAGTCGAGGAGCACCTCGGCCATGGGCAGCTCGTACGTGATCATCACGCGCGTGGGCGTGATGTAGCCCATGTTCTTCTGGATCCCGCGTTTGTCCTGGCACAACTGAAGAATGGCGCCCACGTATTCCGGCGCGGTCAGGATGGTGGCGGTGATGACCGGCTCTTCGATCGCCTCGATCGAACCCGGGTCGGGCAGCCGCGCGGGGGAATCGACATCGATGATGTCGCCGTTGGTCTTCATGACCCGGTACTTGACCGAGGGGGCGGTGACGATCAGTTCGAGTCCGAACTCCCGTTCGAGGCGCTCTTCGACGATCTCCATGTGCAGGAGGCCCAAGAACCCGCAGCGGAAGCCGAAGCCGAGGGCAGCCGAGGTCTCGGGCTCGTAGTTGAACGAAGCGTCGTTGAGCCGCAGCTTCTCCATGGCCTCGCGGAGTTCGCCGTACTTGTTCGACTCGATGGGATAGAGACCCGCGAATACCATCGGCTTCACTTCTTTGAAGCCGGGCAGCGGCTCGGGCGCCGGGTTCCGGTCGTCCGTCATGGTGTCGCCGATCTTGGTTTCGGACACCCGCTTGACGCCCGCGACCACAAAACCGACTTCACCGGCGCTGAGCGAACCAGATTGTTGCGCTTGAGCCAGCCGGTAAAATGCAAAACCAGGATAATAATCGCGACCGCGTAGAATATGTAGAATACCATGGGTTATTTCCCTCCCGTTGCAGTTAGATCATACGATGTGATCAGGTGCGAGTGCCAGA
>JANNJB010000351.1:0-3868 GCA_031405615.1 Vicinamibacteria bacterium
GGGGGTTCGGTGTGGAGATACTCGAGCGAGTAGATCTGCACGAGCGCCGCCACCAGCGTCACGAGGATCATCATCAACGTCGACACCGGGTCTATGAGGACACCCATGGTGGCGAGGGGACCGTTCTGCGCGGGGAGCCAGGCCCATGCTGCCCGGATCGGTTCGGTGGCTTCTCCCGCGATCTGCCAGGTGCGGATCGCGGAAACGAGAGACGTAAGGACAGCGAGGATCGACACGATGGCCGCGGGCAGGCCGGCACGACGCAGCGGCGGCACGACGGCGATGAGCAGGAACGCCGTCATCGGCGCGAGGAGGGCCAGAAGGATCAAGGCGACGGGGTCGTTCATCATCCCTCAGCCCTTGAGCCAGTCGACGTGGTCCGCGATCGCGGTCTTGCGCGAGCGGAACAGGAGGATGACGAGAGAAAGACCGATCGCCACTTCAGCCACCGTGATGCAGATGGCGAAGAGCGTGAACACCATGCCGACCTCGGTCCCGTGGAACCGGCTGAACGCCACGAGGTTGATGTTCACCGCGTTCAGCATCAGCTCGACGCCGAGCAGGATGCCGACGGTGTTCCGGCGCGTGATCACGCCGAACAGGCCGATCGAGAAGAGGATCGCGGCGAGGGTCAGGTAAGCGGAAAGGGGCATCGCTTATTCCTCGGGCCTCGCGAAATAGCTCGCCGCGATGAGGCCGGCCAGCAGGAGCACGCCCAGGAGTTCGAAGGGCAGGAGGAACTTCGTGAGAAGCGAGATGCCGATCGCGCGGGTGGCGTCTCCGCTCACTTCCGGCCTGGCGATGTCGAGCCCTGCCCGCTGGATGACGTTCGCCACCATGGCGAGCACGCCCGCGGCCACGATGGCCCCGCCGGCGAGACGCTTGGAGGTATGCGAGATCTTCTCCCCCACCAGTTTTTCGGTGACCACGATCGCGAAGACGACGACCGTGATGACGCCGCCCGCGTAGAGGAGGACCTGGACCGCGGCGAGGAACTCGGCGTCGAGCAGAAGGAAGATCCCCGCGGTGCTGACGAGGCCGAGGGCGAGCCACAAGACGGAGTGAAAGAGGTTCTTGGTGAGAACCACGCCGAGCGCCGAACCGATCAGAGTGATCGCGAGAACCCAGAAGCCGAGGACTTCGGGGTTCATACCTTCTCGCCCTCGGGGGCCGCGGGTTTGGGAGCTTCCGCTGCGGCGGGCGCGGCCGGCGCTGCCGGCGTGGCTGTCGCGGCAGGTGCTTCAGCGGCGGGCTTCTTTGGGGGTGCTGGCGGCGCCTGCATGTCGCGCAGCCGGTTTCCGGTCCCCCACGACTGCTGATGCTGCAGGCCGATCGCGTGGAGGCGGTCTTTGTCCATCAACAACTCGCGCCGGTCGGTGGTGGCCATGTCGAACGACTTCGTCATGACGATGGCGTCGGTCGGACAAACCTGCACGCAGAGTTCGCAGAACTCGCACGCGTACAACTCGAGGCTGAAGCTCTTGGCGTAGTTGCGACCGGTCGACTTGAGCATCTCGACCTTGATCACCGCGGGCGGGCAGATGAACTCGCACAAGCGGCAGCCAATGCAGTTCTCCTCCCCGGTCTTGGGGTCGTAGGTGAGAGCGAGCAGGCCGCGATAACGATCGGGATAGGCGCGCGGCTTCTCCGGATAGTGCACGGTGACGGGTTTGCGGAAAAGATTGAGCCCGGTGATGCGCATGGCGCGGATCACCGCGCCGGCGAGGGCGGCCGCTTCGAGGAAGAAACCGCGGGAAACCGGGTTAGCCATTGGCCCCCCGAAGAACGATCACCAGAGCGGTTACGAGGAGCAAGGTCAGGGTGAGGGGGAGCAGGAGCTTCCACGAAACGGCGAGGATCTGGTCGACCTTGATGCGGACAAAGCTCCACCGCACCCAGGTGAAGAGGAGGAACACCAGCATCGCCTTGATCAGGAACCACAGCGGGCCGAGCCAAGCGGGACCAGGACCCGCCCACGCGCCGAGAAAGAGCAGGGCGCCGAGGAACGATGTGCCGATCACGTGCGCGTATTCGCCGAGCTGGATGAGGCCGAACTTCATGCCCGAGTACTCGACGCGGAAGCCGGCCACGAGTTCCGACTCGGCTTCGAGAATGTCGAAGGGCGTCCGGTTCTCGGCCGCCACACCCGCGATCATGAAGGCCAGGAAGCCGAGCTGGCCGAGGACGGGATAGAAGACGAACCAGAAGCCGCCCTCCTGCGCCGCCGCGATGTCGGACATCTTGAGCGAACCCGCGAGCATCACGGGTACCAGGGCCGCGAAGAGCAGGGGCAGGTCGTAGGAGATGATCTGGTTGACCGCGCGCATCACCGAGATGAGGGCGTACTTGTTGTTCGAGCCCCATCCGGCCATGAACAGGCCCACGATCTCCATCGACGAGACCGCCAGGAAGAAGAGCACACCGATGTTGAGGTCGGCGACGCCGATGTTGGGCGCGAAGGGAATCGTGGCGAAGATCAGCAGGCAGGGCACGACGAATACGATCGGCGCGAGGTTGAAGACGGTTCGATCGGCGGCCGCGGGAATGAGGTCTTCCTTCAAAAGCAGCTTGATACCGTCAGCGATGGGCTGGAATAAACCGTGCGGGCCGACGCGATATGGACCGACGCGCGACTGCATCCGGGCCGCGAACTTGCGTTCGAGCAGAGTGACGTAGGCCACGAGAAGGGTCAGGAAGGCCAGGATGATCGCGCCCATGAGGAAGCTCTGGACCATCGGATGCAGCCCCGCGATCATCGATCCACCTCACCGAAGACGGGATCGACCGAGCCCATGATCGCCACCACGTCGGCGACCGTGACTCCGGGGAGGATGTAGGGAAGTACGGCGAGGTTCGAGAACGACGCGCCGCGCCACTTCATCCGGTAGGGCTTCTGAGAGCCGTCGGCCACGAGGTAACAACCCACTTCCCCGCGCGGGCCTTCGACGCGCGCGTAGGCCTCGCCCTTCGGCACGCGCACCTGGCCGAGGGACTTGACCCCGGGGCGCGACGAGATCGGGCCTTCGGGCAGAGAGTCGAGGACCTGGCGCACGATACGGATCGACTCGCGGAACTCGACCATGCGGACGCGGTAGCGCGCGTGGCAGTCGCCTTCGGTCTCGACCGGCACCTTGAACTGGAAGTCTTCGTAGGACGAATAGGGCTGATCACGGCGCAGATCGAAGTTCACGCCCGAGGCGCGCATCAGCGGCCCGCTGACTCCCACGTCCTGGGCCACCGCGTTCGAGATAACACCCACGCCGCGAGTGCGGGCTTCGAAGAAGGCGTTGTCGCGGAGCATCGACTCGTATTCGGTGAGCCGCTGCTCGATGGTGTTGAGCGTGGCGCGGCACTGATCGGCCCAGCCCGCGGGCATGTCGTAACGCACGCCGCCCACCTGGTGGAAACCGTAGAGCAGGCGCGCGCCGACCAGAGACTCGAAAAGATCGAGGACCAGTTCGCGCTCTCGGATGCAGTAGAGAAAGATGGAGGTGCCGCCGCCCAGCGCCCCGCCCATGTCGAGGCACCAGGTGCCGAGCCACAGGCAGTGCGAGGCGATGCGCTGCAACTCGTTCACCGCCACCCGCAGGTACTGGGCGCGCTTGGGGACTTCGAACTGCCCGATCTTCTCGGCCGCCATGACGTAGGCGAGTTCGCTCGACATCGCGGCCACGTAGTCGGTCTTCGACGCGATCGAGGGGTATTGCACGTAGGCGAGGTTCTCGGCCAGTTTCTCGTGGCAGCGGTGCAGATAGCCGATCACCGCGTCGACGGCCACGATTTTCTCGCCCTCGAGGGTGAGGATCGCGCGGAAGACGCCGTGGGCCGAGGGGTGCTGCGGCCCCATGTTCATGGTGAGCCGCTCGGA
>JANNJB010000352.1:0-5241 GCA_031405615.1 Vicinamibacteria bacterium
GCCTCGCGCTTGCGCGCCTGCCCCGTGGAGTGGTCGGTGACCTCGATGTCGACCTCGACGAAATCGCCCTTCTCGGCCGGTCGGTCGGGCGCCGGCTCGAAGCGGGCGCCGGCGTCGCGCAGGCGATCGATTTCAACATCGATCATCTCCTGCGTCGCTGACTGCTTCTTGACGCTCACCTCGATGCCCCGGAACGCGGGAACCGTGACTTCGGGAAGGATGTCGAACGTGATCCGGAACTTGAGCGAGCCTTCGGGATCGAGTTCCACCTTCTCGAGCTTGGGCGAAGCCACGGGACGAAGCTTGTGGGTCTCGAGTTCCTTGGGCAGATAGGTGTTGGCGATCGCCTCCACCGCGTCCTGCTCGACGTCTTGCTTGAACTGTCGCTTCACCACCGCGAGGGGAACCTTGCCGGGGCGGAAACCGGGGAGTTGAGCCTTCCTGGCGATGCTCTTCGCGCGCTTGTCGATCTCCTTCGAAACGACTTCCTTGTCGATGTCGAAGTCGATCGCTTTACGGACGGAGTTTTCGGAGGTGAGTTCAGCTTTCAAGGTCTCTCTCTTCGGGGATATGGGAGACAACGCGAAGCGCCCGGCTGTCTATTGGATTGTTGGGCCCTGGGGCCCCGGCGCGCGACGGCCTCAAGGGTCCGCTCTTCGGAAGCGCGTCGGGGTATTCTACGCGGTCGCCCTTTGAAGCCGAACATGGGATCGAGCGGGAGTGGCGGCGGCGATCAGGACGATAAACTCGAAGCCCACGCGCGGGCGTGGCGAAATGGCAGACGCGCGGGTCTTAGAAGCCCGTGGAGAAATCCGTGCTGGTTCAAATCCAGTCGCCCGCATTAGGACCAAGCTGGTGCAACGGAGGGCACCGGGGCTCGTCATTGCGAGTCGGTGCACGGACTTCGCCCGTGACGTTCGAGAGAAACCCCAGATCGTCATCGCGAGCGACCCGAGGGTTTGCGGGGAGCGAAGCGATCCTCGTCAGACTTGGTAGTGGTTGCCCGCGTGGCCGGACGCTGCGGTGGGCTCGCGGCGCCGGGGAGCGCGAAGCCTGGCCTTGGGCCACGCCTCCCGCGTCGGCACTGCGTTACCGGGACTTCGGAATCGTGTGCCTCATTGCTCGGCTCGTTGAGCGCAAATCTCGATCACGGACTGTTGCGACTCGCGCTCAACGCCCCGGCCGCCTGCGACCCACCGCAGCACCGGCCACGCTGCATCCTCAGGCCAAAGCCCCGCGGGCCGTCAAACCGAGCGCCGGCCCGAGAGCGCTACCGTACCCTTGACGATCCGGTACAGGAACCAGAGCGAGATCAGTCCCCAGGCCGCCCAGCCGGGCACGTAGAGGAGCAGGAACAGGGGAGAGGTGATGAGGTACAAAACGCCGGCCCACACCACGGACTTGAGCCGCCACGTGTAGTGCGACTCCTGGTATGACCCCGACGCGTCGCCCTGCATCACCATATCGGCGATGAAGGCCACGATCAGGAGAAATACGCTGGCGTGAATCCCCGGGACCACGGCGGCCACGGCGACGATCAGGTGGAGCATGTAGCTCACCCAGCTCACGGCGGTGACAGTGTCACTCGGGTTGGTGGTGATGTTGTTCATGGTTTGAAACACTAGCCTCATCAGGATTTACGTAGAGCGTGCCCGGGATGTTTCGTTCGATCACCGCGTCTCTTCGCGGTCGGAACGGGAGTTCGCGCTAGGCCCCCGCTTTTGCGGGGGTGACGTGGGTGTCCAATCGGCTTGGTAGTGGGGCGGGGGCGCCCTCTACCGGATGTGGAACTTCGACTTTACGAGCTTGCCGCTCTTCTTTTCGCAGAAATACCATGCCGACAGGTCGTTCAAGGGGACGAAGCGGCGCTCTTCCTTGCGGTAGTGCCAGTCCTTTTCCACCTGGTAGAAGACCTGGCGCTTCCGGCACTCGAGGATGTTCGTGATCTCGTTGTCGTGATGATTGTCGGAGTCGTAGTCGGTGATCGCGCGCTGACCCATCTCGGAGTAAAGCAGGTTCAACTGCTGGAGGAGGCGGTCGGTCTCAGGGTCGAGGTCCTGGATCTGCAAGCCGAGCCTTCGGGCTTCGCGGGCGGTGATCGGGTACTGGTGCGCCGGATAGGAGGAGTTGAGTTCCTTCGCGATGCGCTCGGCCCGCTTCTCGTCCCTGAGGTGGTAGCTCAGAATCTCCTGGCACAGCTTGCGGGAGAGGCTGCTCGCGCGGTCGAGGGCGCCGATGACCAGGGGGTGAATGTACTTGTACAGTTCCTGATAGGGCGTGATGCTGCGGCCCTCGACGTGGGTGGCGTCGCGCCACAGCTTGATCACGCGGTCGACTTCGTCGTTGCTTACCGCGACCAGGTTGTTGGTGTGATCGACGGGCGAGAGTTCGTGCTCGAGCGACGTGTCCACCGCGGTGAGATACGAAAGCGGGCCCATGCCGATTTCATCCGCCCCGAGGGCGAACATGGTGGCCGCCGAGGCGCAGTTGAGGGGCGCAAGGACCACGAGCCGCTTGCAGGAGCTGCGGAGGAGATGAACCATGCGAAGCGACGCCATCCCGCTGCCGCCGTCGGATTTGACGAACAGTGTGATCGTCTCCTGAGGCCCGATCTCGCGGAGCACCTCGTGCAGCGCCATGACGTCGTTGTCGCAAACCGAGCCCGAGGTGGACGTCCAGTAGGTGAGGAAGGTGCCTTCGACGCGTTTGGCGAGCTTGGCGAGGAGGTTCTGGGTCTTGTCGAAGAGGAGCGGGGGAGTCTTGATCTTGGGGCGGCGGCCTTTGGCTTTGGTCATCGTGGAGCCGCGTAGTTTATGTCAGCCCACTACTCTGCCCGGAGATACTCACGTCACCCCCGCGAAAGCGGGGGCCTAGCGCGAACGACCGTTTCGATCCGCGAAACTTCTCCCCGTCAAAACAAGCTCCCCTGCGGATCCGGGGTTGGCTCGACGTGGCGGGTGTTCTCCGGCGAGTCGTTTCGGACGTTATTGACCGCGGGGCCCACGGGATGGGACGTCCACTGCGTGTGAGCGCCATGGGCGATTACCTTGGCGGCCGCCTTCGCGTCGCCCTCATCCAGCCAGCGGTCGAACTCGTTGCGGGCGACGAGGAGGGGCATCCGGTCGTGGTACTCGCGCACCGACTCTGAAGCACGGGTCGTGAGGATCACAGCCGCGGGCTCGCCGGGGCCGGATGGGGAGGGAGGAGTCACTGCGATTCCCGCGAAAGCGAAGGGCGCTCCGCCCGGTTGCTGGAAGTAGCGGCCCATCCTCCGGGCGCCGCTCTTCGTCCATTCGAAGAACCCGTCCGCAGGAACAAGCACGCGCGCGTTCGCGAACGCCGGCGCGAAGAGGGGCGAGGTGGCCACGGTCTCGGAGCGGGCATTGATCAAAGGCCGCGAGTCGCGCGGGTTCAGCGTGCCCCAGAGGAGCGATTGCGCCCGCCGCTTCCCGGCTTCTTGTCGCACGGTCACGACCTTGACCTGAGGGGCGATGTTGTATTGAGGGTCGTTCCAGTCGGAAGCGTCGACTCCGAAGAGCGCGGCGAGGATCTCCGGTGGCGTCGCGAGGGTGAATCGACCGCACATGAAGGCGTCATTCTAAATGGGCCGCGCGCCGGCCATCACGGCAAAGGGGAGCGCTTGGTAACCTCGTGCTGGTGCAACAGACCTATTTCCAGAAGGGCCTCGGCCTCAAGGCCGAAGTGGCGCCCCTGCTCGACCAGGATTACGCGAGCAGCGTCATCGCGAGGATCAAGGAACTGGGCTACGCGGCCGAGGCGGGCGGCCTGGTCATCCGTCTCGCCCGGGAGTTCGGGTTCTGCTACGGGGTGGACCGGGCCATCGAATACGCCTACGAGGCCAAGAAGCGTTTCCCGGATCGGCGGCTCTTTCTTTCCGGCGAAATCATTCACAACCCGTCGGTGAACCAGAACCTGCGGGACATGGGATTCACCATCCTCGAAGATGGTCGCGTGCCCCAGGTGCGCTACGCCTCGGTCGCAGCGGGTGATGTGGTCGTTTTGCCCGCGTTCGGCGTCACCGTGGACGAGATGAAGCACCTCCGCAGCATCGACGCGCTCCTGATCGACACCACGTGCGGCAGCGTCCTCAATGTGTGGAAAAACGTCTCGAAATACGCGCGCGACGGCTTCACCGTGGTGATCCACGGCAAGCATTACCACGAAGAGACGCGGGCCACCGCCTCCCAGGCCCTGCTTCATCCGCGCGGCGCGTATCTGTGCGTGCGTGACGAGGCCGAAACCGAGATCGTCTGCCAGTTCGTGCGCGGCGCTTTGTCCCGCGAGGAGTTCATGGCCCGCTTCGCCCAGGCGGTGAGCGAAGGGTTCGATCCGGCGCAGCATCTCGAACGGATAGGCCTCGCGAACCAGACCACCATGCTGATGAGCGAAAGCCTGCGCGTCCAGGAGATGCTGCGCCGCGTCTATGTGGAGCGCTATGGCCCTGAAGAGGCGGCCACCCGGTTCCGGTCGTTCGACACCATCTGCACCGCCACCCAGGACCGGCAGGACGCGGTCATCAGGATGTTCGAGGAGACTCCGCCCGACGTCATGCTCGTGATCGGCGGCTACAACAGTTCCAATACCCAGGCCCTGGTGCGGATCTGCTCCCAGCGATGCCCTACCTATTACGTGGAGTCGCCGGAGTGCATCGACCCTTTGACCGGGGCTTTGACCCATCGCCTCCTCGGCGCTCCCGCCAGTGAGACCATTCTGAACTGGCTGCCTTCGAAGGAAGGCCGCGCCACCCTTGGCGTCACCGCCGGGGCTTCGACGCCCGATAGCGTGGTCGCCAAATCGATCGAACGCATCCTCGCCGCGCGGGGGGCCGGGACCGCCGACCTATCCCCGGTGCGAAACGCCGGCTGATTCTCTCGCGCGAGATAGCTGACACGGTCGGCCGCAAACGCGGCTAAAATCGCACTTCTTAAACGACAGACCGGAGAAACAACTTGGCGAACGCGACGCTGGACGCACTGAAGGCCCGGATCAACTCGGGCGAGGCCCGGGTGGGCATTCTCGGGCTTGGCTACGTGGGCCTTCCGCTGGCCGTGGAGTTCGGCTCGGCCGGCCTCAAGGTCACCGGTTTCGACCTTTCCGAGTCCAAGGTCAACAGCCTGAACAAGGGCGCCCAGAACGCCGGGGACGCGCTGGCGTGGGACGACGGCTGGCAGGGCAAGGCCCAGGCGGTACTCATCGCCCGCTCGGGCGGGTCGGGAGCGG